>PKTL01000045.1 GCA_002867475.1 Candidatus Woesearchaeota archaeon | reverse complement strand
AGAAAGTTGAGTATGATATTTATCTTCTATCTGAAAATCAAGATTATTTAAAAAAGTCTCTTTTTTTTCTTTATCCATAAAACTTATCTCTTCAAAGAGATTTCCATAAAGAAAATGATAATCAGGAAAGGATCCGGTAAATATGACTTTTGCACCATTATTTATGAGCTTTCCAGTTTTAGGTTTTATTTCTCCTGCAACTATCTTACCTAAAGTAGTCTTTCCACAACCGTTAATTCCTGAAAAAGCTATTATCTCACCTTTTTTTATTTCAAGGTCAAGATCATTAAAAAGATTTTTATCTTCATAAAAATATTCGATTTCTTTTGCTTCAATAAGAGTTGTTTCATCAGAAACAATTTCCTTTAATTCTCGAGATTTTGATCTAAGATCAAAAAATCTTTTCGAGATATCTTTTTTGACTATCTTTGATATTTTAGAATCCTTTAACTCGAATAATCTGTCAAAATCAAGGTGGAAAAGCTCGATTCCATGACCTGCAACAATCACAGTCTTTCCTTTTTCAACCATACTATCGATAAATCTTGATACTTTTTCTCTTTCGTATTTATCGAGTCTGGCAAACGGTTCATCAAGAAGAATAAGATTTTTTTGAGATAAAAAAGCTGTAAAAAACAAGAGTTCCTGTAATTCACCATGCGAAAGAGTTGATATTTTCTTATCCTTAAAAAAAGGTTTATTATCTGCAATAAACTTAGAAGCTTTCATAGCACAGACATTATAATCCTCACCCTGACAGAAAGTTATCAGCTCATCTTCACAAAAGACACCCGTGACAAAATTCTCTGCATCCTGACCTATATAGAATGAATCAAAATTATTATCACAATATGTCTGATAATCTTTTTTTTCATCTTTTAAAAAAACCAGACCTTCTTTTTTAAGCTCAGGAAAAAAATCAAGAAATCCACCAAGATACCTTAAAAAAAGTGTCTTTCCTTGTCCAGAACTTCCAGTAAGAAAGATCTTTTCTCCTTTTTTTATCTCAAATTTTTCTGCAAAAAGAAGAAGATCTTCTTTATATTTAATTTTTATTTCTTCAAATTTTATCATCTGCCAGTATCTATTAATTTTTTATCACCATAGTTTTTAAGAATAGGTGTTCCACCACCTAATCGGAGGTATTTAAACATATTTTCAGTATCAACAACTGAAGTCCCTGCAAGATAATTTATTCCAAAGTCCTTAAAGATCTCAGGTATCATAATCGTGCTTGGACCCATCAAAATAGTCTTAGTCCCTTTTTTAATATGAGATGAAAGTTCAGGGAAAGTACCGTTTAAAAGCGATGTTGAAGTTAATATGGCAAGATCAGGTTCACTTTCAAGACCGTTATTAAAAGAACCTTTTTCCCCAATTTCTCTATCGTTATCAATAATATCTATTTCTTTTACACCTTTTCTTTCAAGCATCTTTATTATAGGACCAAAATAACCAACCATAGATGCAGTTGTGTTTTCATTAACCCCAAGTTTATCAAAAAGGGTATTATCATCATTTGGCATTTTTTTAGTATTATCATGATTAAGAGCATTTACACAAGCAGCTGCAATAGATCTCATTACACTATTTTCATTTTTTATATGTTCAAGAAGTTCAATAGCAGGTTTTCCTTCCATATCCATTCTACCATCAACAAGTGAACAACCAGGTTTTCCAGTGAAAAATGTATACGCTATTCCTGCACTACCATCTTCCAGTATGACACCCGAGTATCCTATTCCAACACAGATATATTTTATGTTCACCTTTTTAGCTTTTTCTTCAAACTTTTCATAGATCTTTTCGTAAAGACACATGTTACCTCCAATGACTTTTTTTTATTTTACCATAAAAATAACCGTTATGTTTCATAAAACATATTGAAAATAATAAACAGTTGGAACTTGGGAGTTCAGAGTTGGGAGTTTCGGATTAATTATAATAAAAGCCTAATTTAAATTTTTGGAATATCAACCCAAACACCAAATTCCAAACACCACGATTTTTTATTATTACATTTTCACCCATTACGCTTCACGCTTTACAAAAAATCTACTATTCATCATTCACTTCTCACTTTTCATATGTTTCCTACTTTCTATTCCCTACTCTCTATTTTCTGTTTTTTTTGTTATAATAAAAATATGAAAAATATCGCCCTTGAATGGTCAAAAGAGATTATCTGGTATCAGATATTTCCCGATAGATTTCGAAGAGGGAATCCAGATAATCCAATAAAAGAAACTTATTTCTCAAAAGAAAAGATCAAATACTGGGCTCCTTCCAGATTCAGTAAAAAATGGGAAACAAGAGATCATTGGGAAAAAAACCTCAGCAAAGATTTTTATTCTACCTTGCATCTAAGAAGATATTTAGGAGATATAAAAGGTATAAAAGAAAGCATCCCATATTTAAAAAAACTTGGAATAACTGGAATATACTTAAATCCAATATTCATGGCACCTTCTTCTCATAAATACGATCATGCATGCCTGCATCATATTGACCCTTATCTTGGAAGTGATCCACTTGGAGATATTCAGATAATTAATAGTGAAAAAAGACCGGAAGATCCAAATAATTGGAAAAACACAACTGCTGATATAGAATTTTTTGACCTCGTTCGAAGTCTTCATAAAAATAATATAAGGATTATAATAGATGGTGTGTTCAATCATAGCGGAAGAGACTTCTTTGCATTTCAGGATATTTTAAAAAAAGGTAAAGATTCATCTTATAAAGAATGGTATGATATACATGATTTTAACAAGCTTAAATATAACTGCTGGTTAGGACATTCCAGTTTACCTGAATTTTCCAGAGCCCAAGATAATCTAAAAGATGTAGTAAAAGACTATATATTTGCCTGTATAGAAAAATGGCTTTTTCCAGATGAAAAACAAGCTGGTGGTGACGGAATCCGTTTAGATGCAGCAGATTGTCTGCCTCATGGCTTTTTAAAAGATCTTTTTTCTTTTATAAAAAATATCTCATCAGAAAAATTAATAGTTGGTGAGCTATGGCATATATCATCAGATTATGTAAATAATAAAGAGATGGATATAGTAATGAACTATCCTTTTGCTTATAATGCATTTGAGTTTTTCATAGATAGAATAAAACCATCTGAATTTATAAGAAAAACTGAAGAACTGTTTTCTTCCTACCCTAAAGAAAATCTATTTTCTATGCAAAATCTATTTGGAAGTCATGACAGCTCAAGGTTATCAACTATAATTAAAAATCCCGGAATAAAATGGAGAGAATCAGAACATTTTCAGATGTCTCAAAAATATAACAATCCTAAATATAATACTAATGGACTTACAAAAACTGAAAAGAGAATAAGGAAAAACATGCTTGTTATGCAGTTCACCTTCCCTGGTGCTCCAATGGTATATTACGGGGATGAGGTTGGACTAGATGGAGCTAATGACCCTGATTGTAGAAAACCAATGCTCTGGGATGACATTTTATCAGATTGTAAAATTGATTTTAAATTAAGAGGGTTTTACAAAAGATTGATATCAAAAAGAAACAAATATTCAGCTTTAAGAAATGGAACTTTCAAATTTATTTCTCATAGTGATAACGAAAAGATACTTGTGTATATAAGAGAAGATAAGAAAAATAAAATCGTAGTTGCATTTAACAACTCAAGTGTTAAAAGAAAAATTAAGATTTTCACTAAAAAAACAACTTTTAAAGATGTTTTGAAAAACAAACAATTTGAATACAAACACATATTATTACAACCATACTCATCAGTTATAATTGAGGTATTAAAATAAAAATGATTGGAACTATAGTAAACACAATAGCAGTAATAGCAGGTAGTCTTACAGGAATATTTGCCGGTAAAAAGATTCCCAAAACCTTAAGAGAATCGATAATTAATTTAATTGGGGTCGTAACCCTTGTAATCGGTATGAAAGCTGCACTCAAAGGAGAAGATGCTATCGTTATAATAATCTCTCTAGTATTGGGATTTATAATCGGTCACACAATAGATATTGATAAAAAGATAAATAGTCTTTCAGAGAGATTTAAAAAATTAGTTCGTTCGAAAAACAAACATTTTTCTGAAGGACTTATAACAGCTTTTTTAATATTTTGCATTGGGTCTTTAACAATAGTCGGAGCCTTGCAGGAAGGAACCACAGGAGATAATTCAATGCTTCTTTCAAAATCTGTTTTAGATGGTGTTACTTCGATTGTTCTGGCTTCCACATTTGGTTGGGGTGTATTCTTCTCTTTTATTCCACTTTTTATTTTTCAAGCTTCTCTAACATTTCTTGCGATGAATTTAAAAGATTTCTTATCTGCTACTATGATCACCGGAATATCTGCTACCGGCGGAGTGATAATTCTTTCACTTGGATTAAACATTCTTGGATTATCCCAGACAAAGACTTCGAATATTCTACCAGCTTTAATGCTATATCCGATTATTAAGCAAATTATAAATATGATATAATTTAAAATATGAAAGCACAGAAAGTAGGAAATGGAAAATAGAAAGCAGAAAAAATTTAGGTTCTCTAGTCCATTTTTCCAATTATCCTGATTGCTTTTTTTAAAGGAGAATAATATGAAAAAATTATTAGTAATAACGACAATCTGCTCACTTCTGTTGCTTTCAGCCTGTGAAAAAAAAGAAAGCACAAAAAGTGAGATACAAAAAAAGAATACAATTTCCTCTGAAAAAAAAGAAGTTAAGTATACAGGAATAGATGAGGTTCACGAAAAAGAAGGTCTTCTTTACGAAAATACGACACAAAAACCATTTTCCGGAATCTTAGTGAAATACTTTAAAAGCGGGAAAAAACAGATTGAGACCACTTTTAAAGATGGAATACGAGATGGTAAAGAATTCTGGTACTACGAAAACGGAAATAAGCAATATGAAAGAAAATATAAGAACGGAATATTGGGAACAGACCTTATAACTTATTATGACAATGGTGATGTAAAGTTCAAAAATCAGATAATGTATGAAAAGGGTTCTCAAAAACTATACACAGGATCAAACATTGAATACTTTGATAACGGAAATAAAAAATGGGAAACAACATATAAAGACGGAAAAAGAAACGGAAAATTTTCCTTGTATAATGAAACAGGTAATCTACTTGAAGAGACCACTTATGTTGATGGTCAAAAAGACGGCAAAGATATCTGGTACTATGACAATGGTAATAAAATGGACGAATATGAATTTAAAAACGGAAAATTAGATGGAAAGTATATTACTTATGATAGAGATGGAAATGTAACACATGAAGGTGAGTACAAAGAAGGTAAAATGATCAAATAAGCAGTAATGTCACAATTATATTTTTGCTCTATTTTTTCAGTATCTCACCGTGACAATAACTTCCAAGTATTTTAATAAACTCGGTGAAATCGGCAAGTACCAGCATAGCTT
>PKTL01000047.1 GCA_002867475.1 Candidatus Woesearchaeota archaeon | reverse complement strand
TCTTTCTTTTATCAATTGATTTTCTTCACTCATCTTAAACTTGAAATCCACAACTATTTTTAAACTTTACTCGCAAATCAAGAAATATCACATTATTTTTAGGTTACCCGTTAATAGATCAATCTTTTCTTCAATATCCGGTCCAATTCCTACACAAGTTTTTGTTCCAGGCTCAACAACAGTTCTTCCCGCATCAGTTATGAGACTTGATGCAAAACCTTGATCCTTAGCGTTTTGAAAAAATCTAACAAGTTCTTTTTCATTTTCCACTTTAAGAACAACTTTTTTCATGCCTTGGTTTCTCCATGATTTAACAACAGATATGTCTGATTTTAGCACTGCATCCACACTAGCATGTGCAGATTGTGCTGCCATTTTTCCTTTTGGCAGTTTAAGGTCTGTTCTTACAAGGATAACTTGTTTTAATTCCATATTTCGAAGATAATTTGCTTATTATATAAATAGTTAGGTTTATATAATTGAATATACATTAATCTATACTAGTACACTTAACCCCTTTGTTTCCTGTGGAACTTATAAGGATTTATTAAAATTGAGGGTTAGTAAAAATCATCAAATATTTAAAGGAATTAAAAGATTCAAAGAATATATCAAATGTTAAACAAAGCAAAAACTGATTTTAAGAAAGTAAAAAAAGATTTTCTGAATCAAGATTATACTTTTTTCGATATGCATTACCATTCAAGATACTCTGATGGAAGAAGTAGCATACCTCAAATAGTCAAAAAAGCGAGGAGGCTTGGTATAGGTGTCGCGGTAACTGATCATAATGAGATTAGAGGCGCACTTGAAATAGCAAAATATGAAGATGTGCCTTCTATTCCAGGAATTGAGGTCACTACAAAAGAAGGTATTCATGTGCTTCTTTATTTCTATACGGCTGAAGAACTTAGCAGTTTCTATAATCATATAATACTCCCTAGCAAAAGAAGTTCATACAGTCTTGAATTACCTATAAGTGATCTTATCAACTATGCAAAAGATTTTAATAATGTGATTGTTGCTCCTCATCCTTTTTCAATATCTTGGATGGGTGTTTGTGATTCAACACATAAAAAAATAATAGATTTTGATTTCTTAAAAGAGTTTGAAGCGATAGAAGTGATAAATGGTGAAAATCTCCATAGATTAAATCTTAAAGCATTGAAGCTTTCAGAAATGTTGAAGAAACCAGTAAGTGGAGGTTCTGATGGACACACTATTGTTGAATTAGGTCATGTATTAACTTATGTAAAAGAAAAGGGAGTAAATCCAAAATCTTTTTTGAATCAATTAAAAAAAGGGAACACTTTTGTTTTAGGAAAAGAATCTAATATGGTTTCAAAAGTTGTATCTCAATCAAATAAGATAACTGTTCCTGCAAAGGATCCTTTAAGCTATGCACAAAAAAGTTATAGATATATCAAAAAAGTGATTTCAGTATCTCATTAACATATTATTTGGTAAAAAAAGAAATATTTATATATAAAAATTTTAAAACATATATTATTAACAAATTTTAACAAACTTTCTACAAATATTAATTGTTCTTTAATAGTTATTATGTAATGTAGTCATTACGAAATATCTTTTCAAATAGATAAGTTTATAAATTAGTTAAATATTATCATATTCAATAAGGGTTAGTGTGGTAACTTATGGAAGAAAACAAGATATTCAACGTATTTTTTAGGGAAAAACCAGCAATGGTTCTTGTGACATTGAAGAATAGCAAAACAGAAATATATGCATCAAGTCTTGCAAAAATTATTGATTGTACATATTCTCATGTTGTAAAAATTTTGCAAGAGATGGAAAAAGAAAACCTTGTGAATTTTGAAAAGGAAGGAAGATTAAAACTTCTTACACTTACGAAAAAAGGTGAAGAAATCGCCGATAATATAGATAAGATAAAAACTCTTCTAAACAGAAAATAATTTTTTTTTCTTAATCATCAATTTCATTGATTATAATTTCTTTAGGATATTTAGTTTCAAAAATATTGATTGCTTTTGCAATGAAATCATCTTCAAGTTCAGGATCTATTATAGCTCCTGCAGCCATTTTATGGCCTCCACTTTCTCCACCTAAAAAATCAGTTATTTCCTTGACAATTCCGTTCACATCAATAGTATCATTATCACAATTAGCTATTCTTATTGAAACTTTCATATTTCCATCTTCTAATTCAGCAAGGCTCATTATGAACGTATTTGGTGTAATCTTTTTATTTCTTGAAACTATTGAAGTTAAAGTTCCAATCAGGGTTTCAAGTATTTGATCTTTAGGTTTTAAAATTATATAATTATCTCCCGTAATTATTTTATCTGTGTCTTTTTTGTTTCGATCATACCAATTTATAGAATTCATGATTTCTCTTTTGTAATCCTTTAAGGATTCAATAGCTTTTTTTTTCATGTTATGATTATTTAAGCATGCACCAATACCTAGACTTGATCGATTCAATCTACCGCATGCATTGAGTAAAGTGCTAAATTCTCTAGCATCCTTTGTAGGCATACCATCAGATTCACCTTCAATAAGATAAAGATTTCCAAGAATGTCTTCAGGATTTTCCTCATTATTTCTTTTTATGATAAGAGCTGAGATCAACTTTTCTTTTTCATCTGCTGTAAGGTTAAAGAATTTTCTAGCTTTGTTACCAATAAATGGACTGATATCAATGCTTTCCAAAAAATCAATAGTTTTTTGGTCATCACCACTTATGCCTGGAATTACAGGTTCAGTACAATTAGAAAGCACCTTATACAAAGGTTTTGTCTCAAGACCAAAAAATTTCAAGCCTTTCTCAACATTGATTTTTTTATTTGCAATAGCAGTACTTAGTATTTGGTTGTTCAAAAATTCAAAACCTTCATTTTCTTGATTGTCACCAATAGCTCCAATGATCGGGATATGACTAAGATCCTTATTTTCATCATTAATTTTTTCTGCAAAAAGATAAACAACTCCGCTACCACTTATTTCTTTAGAACCATTGATTTTAAACAAATGGGGGTTTATGTGATGTATTTTTTCATTATCAATTATTGCATCATTTATTTCGTGGTGATCAAGAATAAATATTGTTTTATCTTTAAGATATTTATCTATCAATTCTATCTGGCCACTACCAAGATCTGTAAAGATAAAAACATCATATTTCTCGTTTGATAATTCTTGGATTATGTTTTCTTTCAGTTGTGAAACAATGCTTACTGAATGAGGTCTATTTTCTCTAATTAAAGCTTTTGTGATGATGCTAGCAGCACAGATACCGTCGCTGTCAAGATGGCTTATGACTCTAATATTTTTTTCTTTTGGAATATCCTTAAATAATCTAGTTTTTTCATCCAACAGATTATAGAATTCAGAATATTTATCCATAAATAAAAGTAAATATAGATTGCTTATATATGTTTTGAATAAGAAATAATAAAAAAATAAAAAAAGAAATAAGGTAAAACCTTATTCTGCGTAGAAACTGATCTTTGTAGGATCATACTTCCATGTTGCATCAATTTTTCCACTTTCCTTATAATATTTTGAAAGTCTAAAAATCTTGCTCTCAGTAAGTTGCAATCCTCTAATAGCTGTCTTATCCTTATGGTTATCTTCCAAGTGCTTCTTAAGAAGAGCTGCTTTTCTGATAAGAGATAAAAGGTCTTCAGGCATCTCTAAGCTTAATCCTTTAGCATCAACTATTTCTGAAATACTTTTTTTAGTGATTGATTTAACATCTGGAATACCATATACATCTCTTAAGTGCATTCCGATCTGTGAAGGTTTTTTTCCTTCTTTAGCTAATTTAGCGATTAAAGCTTCAATTTCATTAGGTTTATACTTGATCCATGATGGAACAGTTTTTTCAATAGGTTTTGTGCTTCCACTTCTACCTTTTGCTCTACTATGCATTCTTGCCATTTTTTTAATCCTCCAATCGACGTGAAGTTAAGAAATATTAGGTTTTTGTAAAACCTGTATATCAAACATTGAGTTTAATATATAATAATTTCTCTCCAGTACAAGTAAGCGTTAACCGACTTGCCCATCGATTTAATTAATAATTGGAATTAAAGTTTTATTTATAAATCTTTTCTAAGAAAAATTAGGAATAAAATAAAAAAATAAGAACAAGTAAAATTAGAAGATAAATTTATCTTCCTCTTGCCATTACTGCTCTTGAGATGTCTCCGTTTTTGTCTACGAAGTATAAGTATCCGCCTTCTTTTTTGACGCCAGCCTTAGCAACTTTTTCTTGCTTTGTTTTTCCTTTCTTTCTGCCGCCTCTTGCCATTACTGCTCTTGAGATGTCTCCGTTTTTGTCTACGAAGTATAAGTATCCTTTTTCTTTTTTAACACCTACTTTTGCTACTTTTTCTGCCATTTTATTTTTCTCCTCCTAAAAACTTTTTTTAAGCATAAAATGAACAATTTTAGTTAAAATCATTCACCCACTCTTTATTCTCTGAAACTTCGTATATATAAACTTTACG
>PKTL01000020.1 GCA_002867475.1 Candidatus Woesearchaeota archaeon | reverse complement strand
CAAAGCATTACCAAAAGTGCTTGTTATATATGCATAATCACCAACGACAAAAACAGAATTTATCGTATTAAGAACTGCTCCACCAACACCATCACTTAAACTTGATAAATGTATAGGATCTGATGGATCAGTAACATCAACAATCTCCAAAGCACTATCAATCATAGATGCAATATAAGCATATTCACCAGAAACAAATAATTCTGTAGGACCACTAAGTAAAGCACCACCAACACCATCACTTAGATTAGCAAGATGAACAGGGTTTGGTATTTGCTTAAAGCTTCCATTCAATTTGATATCTGCACTAGCATTAGGATTTCTATCCAAAGTATCTTGTAAAGTATCACTTTCGCTTGTAAGATAACCTGCGCTGTCAATCTCTGACTTGTTGTAAACTTCTGTTTTATTATAATAATTATCTTTTTCAGAAGCGTAAACTGGATCAGTCTCACTTGGTATCCTATCATCAATAGTATCATTAAGCAAGGTTTCATTGAAATCAAGGCTTCCTCCATTATTGAACAACCACCTAGCAACAAGAGCCCACCAAGTATCATCATCACGAGCATCAATAGTATCATTAAGCAAAGACTCATTAAAACTCACAGTGCTACCATCATCATAAAGATAATCAGTATCTGAAAAGCTTAAACCAACACCATCTCCAGGAACATCTGTAAGACCACTACCATTTCCAGATATTACACCAGTAACATTCAAATCACCATCAATAAAAGCATCATTATTAACAGTAAGTCCGCCATCAACCTTCAAACCACCAAAACCGACACCAAGCGAATCACTGAAACTACCTCTAATAGCAAAGAAAAAATCATCAACATCCAAACTACCCACATTCAAACTACCAATATCCGCAGCATGACTACTAAAACCCTGAAGGTCGATAATACTCAAACCATCATCATCAGAAGAAGCAATATAAGCATAACCACCACTAACAAAAACACCCCAAGGCCCATCAAGAGTAGTAGCAGTACCACCAACCTCACTATCAGAAATAAAATCAATTTCAAAAGGATTTGTTGGATCACTAATATCAACAATGCTCAAACCCTCATCGTCTGTAGGAATATAAGCATAATCACCACTAACAAAAATAGTTTGTGGACTATTAAGAATTGTATCAATATAACCAACCTCTGCAGGATTTGTTGGATTACTAACATCAATAACCGATAAACCATCATCATCACGAGAAGTAACATAAGCATAACCACCACTAACAAAAACATCACTAGCACCATCTAATGTAGTTGCTGTACCACCAACCTCACTATCAGTAACATAGCCTACCTCAACAGGATTTGTAGGATCAGAAACATCAATAATTGATAAACCATTATCATCTTGAGAAGTTACATAAGCATAATCACCTCTAACAAAAACATTAATTGCGAACTTAAGAGTTGTAGCAGTACCACCTTGCTCACTATCAACAATATAACCAACTTGAACAGGACTAGTAGGATCAGAAACATCAACAATAGTTAAACTATAATTTAAGTAAGATGCGATATACACATAATCACCACTAACAAAAAGATCGAAAGGCATACCTAAACAACTAGCAGTACCTCCTTGAGGAGAAGAAATAGCACGAAGACTACCAACCTCAACAGGACTAGTAGGATCAGAAACATCAATAACACTCAAACCATGATCCATAGCCGAAATAGCATAAGCATAATCTCCTTGAACAAATACACCATACGCATTATCTAAAGTAGTAGCAGTACCACCAGATTCAGTATCACGAACACTACCAACCTCAACAGGATTTGTTGGATCCGAAACATCAACAACACTCAAACCCTCATCACCAAAAGAAGTTATATAAGCATAACCACCACTAACAAAAACATTATTAGCACCATCAAGAGTAGTAGCAGAACCACCTAAATTATTATCAATAACATAACCAACCTCAACAGGATTAATAGGTCTTTGATCAAAACCACCATTCAAAGTAATGTTAGCAGTAGCTATTGATCCCCTACTTGTTACAGTCTGTAAAGTATCTAATTCAGTTGTCAGATATCCTGCATCGTTACTGAATTCCGAGATGTTTATGTTTGATTGGTCAAGAACCGACGCGGTAATGTTTCCAACTCCTGACATGAAGTTTTTTCTTTCGTTTCCTTCCCAGTCAATATCATTTCCTTCAATCTTCAAGTCAATCCAATAATTTTTTGCATAGATCATGTTCAAGGGTTTACCTGTTGTATTTCCAATCATGACATCGAAAAAGCCACCACGAATAGAATTAACAAAAGTCTCATTGTAGATGGGTGAACCTCCAGTTGAGACATCATAGACTGTGACTTCTATATCTCCACTTTGTATGAGTGTACCATTATAGAGTGCTTTTCCTTGAAAAGATATGATTTCAGAAGCGTAAAGATTAGATGAAAATAAGACTAATATAGCTAGAAGTAGAGCACCTCTATTTTGAAATCCACCCATACCTATTTTTAGGAACTTTTAAGTTTATAAGTGTTTTGGAAATTGTCGTGATAAAGACACCTAAATTTTAATAAATTAAACTATTCTCCGGAAAGCACTTTATTTATGCATTCCAAATCAGCAATTTGTCGAGTAGTATTTCCAATGAAAATTGAAGTTACTTTGCAATCATCTGTTTCAGAAAATAATTTAACTACTGAATCTTCAACTCCTTTATTATATCCTTGCACGTAGATATCTTGATATTTTTGGAACTGAATATTGTTGTATTTTGTGATTCCAACATAGCCAAGCGTTAAAAGAAGGATTATTCCAAGGGTTATTGTTGCAATCTTATAGGGATCTGTCTTTTTTTTATGTAACATAATCTTCTAATAATTTAAGACATTTATAATTTTTTTGATAAAGCTTATATAGAAAGATGTTTATTCAAACTATATGAGTCAAGAGGATATGAGCCCTGAAGAGATGCAGAGAATGCAAGAAGAGCAGTGTCCTTTCTGTAAGATTATCAAAGGAGAGATTCCTAGCCAAAAAATATTTGAAGATGATAATCATTTAGCAATTCTTGATATAAATCCTGCAAATGAAGGACACATCCTTCTTTTGCCAAAAAAACATTATCAGATTATGCCTCAAATGCCTGAGAATGAGCTCAGTAAAATGTTCTTGCTTTCAAAAAAGCTTTCAAAAATTCTTCTTCAAACCTATCAAAGTGGTGGAACGAGTGTTTTTGTTGCGAATGGAGGAGTTGCAGGTCAACGTGCACCTCATTTTATGATGCATGTGATTCCAAGATTGGAAAATGATGGACTTTTCAATCTTCCAAAAAAAGAATTGAATGGAAATGATCTTAATAGTGTTCAAAAAACTTTAATATCTCATCTTTCAAAAATGTTTGGGAAAAAAGTTGTGGAAGATAAACCTGTTGAAAACAAAAAAGTTTTGGAATCCATAAAGAAACCTGAAAGCGATAATTCTAAAGAGTTAGAAAACATCTCAAAAGATCTACCTAAAAAAGGAGATGCTGATCTTGACAATATCAGCAACATATTACTAAAATGAAATTTGATAAGAGGTTCATAACAAATGAGTGATTGCGAGATTTGTTTGATGCTTGAGCAAAAAAATGAATTCAAGATCATTTATGATGATCCTGTTTGTAAAGCTTTTCTTCATGAAGCGCCTGCAAATAAAGGCCATGCCATAATCATTCCAAACAATCATTACACTATTTTTGAAGAGGTTCCTGATAATGAGCTTGAGCACATGTTCATTGTTGCAAACAGGGTTAGTGTCTCTGTTTTTGAGACTCTTGGTGCTCACGGAACAAATATCTTGATAAATAATGGACCAAGTGCAGGACAAGATCTGAATCATTTTATTATAAATGTTATTCCAAGATTTGAAAATGATGGTGTTAATCTTGATTGGGAGATGAAACAAGCGGACCCAAATTCATTAAAACAAACTAAAGAGCTTATTTCTGAAAACGCAGATAAAATATTCTATGGAAATGATGATAAGGAACCAGTATCTTTTGACAACAAGAAATTAGATAATAATGAATCTTTAATGGTTAAAGAATTAAGAAGAATACCTCAATAAAAAAAATATTAAAAAAAATTGTTTAACAATTTTCTATATTTACTGCTTGCCAAGTAAGAGCTGAATCTGAACAGATTATATCTTGACCTGGTTGCCCTTGTATGATTGGTTCAATAACAAACTCTGAAACATTTTCTGCAGTATAAGTAATATTCATAGTGCTATAACTATCTATAGCTAGATTACTTGCTCTATTTTCTTCTACAGTACTTATATTATCTCCCAACGCGACTAACCTAAAATCTTTTATTGCTCTTGAACCAGTATTTCTGATACTTGCTTCAAGATAATCTGTACCTTTGCAAATCTTATATTCATCACTTATTGCAACGATTGAAAAACTTACATCTGTACCACATGCTATCCTCTCAGTTTTTTCTTGAGCTGATGCAAGATTTTGATCAGATAAGCTTCTGATAAATGCCATTGTTGTAGCGCCTATTGCTATAGTTATTACAACTAATAAAACCGCTGCGATTATTGGTGAAACTCCTTTTTTGAATTTAAACATATTTGACACCTCTGAATATGATATGATTATAAATCTAGTTAATGGTATAAAAACCTTTCGATTATCTCGTCTAATAGTCTAATGGCATGATATAGGAAAATTTATATAATTCCAAATTATCTAAAATTGTAATGAAATACATAAATTTTTCAAAATCTGAACAATTAGAATTTATGACTAAAATAAAACAAGAAATAAATGAGAGTTGGGATTCTATAGCTAAAAAATTAGAAATTAATAGAAGTATGATTTTTTTCTACAGAAATGGACATTCAAAAATTTCTCAAATTAATTATGAAAAATTATGCAAACTGGCAAATATTAAAGAAAGCATAAACTTAAAATTTATAGAAATAAATAATAAAAAAAACACTATTAAAATCCCAAAATTAACAGAAACTTTAAGTGAATTCATTGGATCATTAGCAGGAGATGGACACATTAATAACATAAATTATGAAGTTTCTATATCGATGGATAAAAATGTTGATTCAGATTATTCTAATCATACGCAATTATTATTCAAAAAATTATTTAATTTGAAAGCAAAAAAGCATACTCAAAAAAATAGTACAAAATGTTATGTTTATTCAAAAGAATTAGTTGAATTTTTATCGGAAAAATATAAAATTCCTATAGGTAAAAAGAAAGAAAAATTAAAAATACCTTTAAAAATTAAAAAAAATAATTTGTTATTAAAAGCATATATTCGAGGGGTTTTTGATACTGATGGTTCTTTTCATAGACATAGACCAAAAGATGCTATGCTTGGAATTTCAAGTAGAGATGAATCATTTCTTAATGAAATAGAAGAATCCTTAAAAAAATTAAAATTTCCAACATATAGAAAATTAAAAGATGTTTACATTTATAATAAAAAAGAAATTGATAGATTTTTCAAAGAAATTAAACCCTCAAATAGAAAACATACAAAAAAATATAATTTTTACTTAAAAAATGGTTTTGTTCCTCTACATAAAGACATTCTAAAACGTTAACTTTATAAAACAAATATAATTCTCTAAATTTACGCGTCGGTGGTCTAACGGCTATGTGCACGACATCAAGACATTGAATCGTGCTAGTAAACACTGGCCTTCCAAACGAAGGCAAGACCATAGTTTGCTTACGTGATGTAAGCCGGTTATCCGGGTTCGAATCCCGGCCGACGCATACTTCTTAATGACTTACTCATGATATAGATTCGAACCCGTCCGGGTTCATGCTCAAAGAACAAGTTCTTTGGCAGATCTCGCTAACGCTTAATCAATCCCGGCCGACACATTCATAACTTTTATTTCTTTGAATAAAAATTGAACAGATTATCATAACCTTTTTTATAAATCTCTCTAGGTAATGAATTAATTTCTTTATCATAATTTGAAAGTTTCCATTTAAAGAATAACAAGTCTCTAACCCTATTTAATTTTACCCAAATAAGAACTCTTTCTTTTAGATTCTCATCAGAATTATATTTTTGATATTCAGATATAAAAAAGTCTAATCTTTTCCCATTTAACCTTATTTTCCAAGGAGGTTGAGAAAATTTTGTATCAATTAGTACTGCTAAGTCTTCAGCATTATCCCTATAGGTTGCCCATTCCCAATCAATAAAGTTCACATCATCTTTTGTAAATAATAAATTTGTAAGACAAGGATCAACATGCACTCTTGGAAAATTCTTCATTTTTAAAAAGATCTCTTTTTTTGATTTAAAATACTCATTTTCATTTTCAAGAATTATATTGATTTCTTTATTAAATAAGGATTTATGCTTTGAATAATTATTTATTTCTCTTATTAGGTATTCATGAATATCTAAAAAATTTCTTTTTTCACCATAAATTTTACAATAATCTTTTTTATCTTTATGAAGTAATGCTAATTTTTTTGCTATTTGAGTAAGTCGTTTTTTATTTAATCTTTTCAAATGTTTTCCTTCTACAAAACTTTGAACAGAATATAATTTTGGAATTATTTTTTTAGAGTCGTCAAAAAATATTGGTTTTGGCCCTAATCCTTTTGGAATTTTCTTTAGTTCTTCATGTTCGAACTTTATGTTTTTTTCACTGTTTTTTTGGTAAGGTATTCTAAAAACTAGTCTGAGTTTATTATTTATTATTGCAAGAAAATTATAATTGTTTTCACCAACTCCAAGTTTTGAAATTGAAATAGTTTTGATATCTTCTTTTATTCCTAATTTTTTCTTATTTATTTCAATTAATTTTTTTATCTCTTTCCCAAAATCCATAATTACTTTTTTAAGAAAGGGAAATATAAATTTTATGCTAATATTTTCAACAAAACATATAAAAACCATAAAGTCTTAAGTTTTCTAGGTGATATGTAATGAAAATAAAAAAAATCTTGCTTTTAGCTATTTTAACTATTTTTATCTTGAGTATTTTTGCTTTTGCAAAAAATGATGCATCATCCGATGTTTCTAAAAATCAATTTAAGGTAAAAAAGATAGAAACTGATGAGTACACAGCTTTAGTTCAACCAAGGTATACAGTGGTTGATGACCCTTCAGCTCACATAACATATAATTTTGAAGGTGTCGCGGAATTAAGCATTACTAAAACTGATGGTTATACATATGGTTGTAGTGGAACGCTTCTTCTTACTGGAAAACATGTTCTTACAGCTGCACATTGTGTTTCAGATGATAAAGGAAATGAGAATCTTAATTCAGGTACAGCAAGATTCTATAAAGATGGAAATATTTACTCTGTTAATTTTGATTCAGTAACTGTTCACCCTGACTGGGATGGAGATATATTGAGAGGTAATGATGTCGCAATTATTGAACTTGATGAAGAAATGTCAACAGAAATAGAAAGATATGATATTGATAGAACATTTGATGAAGTTGGAAATGTTTATTCAAAGGTTGGTTATGGAATCTCTGGACTTGGACTATTAGGTGTAGATAGAGAACTTTATCCATTTGGATATAAGAGAACCGGATTGAATAAATATGATTCATATGCTGATACATTGCTTTCAGCATTAAGGATGAAAGCAGGCAGAGATTATGTTCCAAATTCAGTATTGATGTATGATTTTGATGATGGGATAAGCGCACATGACGCATTTGGCTTCTTTTTTTGGAATCAATGAATTAGGTCTTGGTACAAATGAAGTTAGTTCAGCACCTGGTGACTCTGGAGGACCAACAATAATTGATAATACAGTTGTGGGAATAACTTCTTATGGTATTTCATTAAATCTTAGAGATGGAAGCACTAGTGATGTGACTCCAGGAATTGACAGTTCATTTGGTGAATTTTCTGGAGATACAAATGTTGCAAAGTATGCAAGTTTCATAGATTCAGTGACTTCAGGTACTACTGAACCCACACCCGATCCCGAACCAGAACCAACAAATTGTCCGCCTGGACTTGCTAAAAAAGGTCTTTGTTAGACCTTCTTTTATTATTATTTTTCAAAGAGAAGATTTTTAAACTTTCAATCCTTTATTTTTGTTATGGAAGAAAAGAACATCCTAATTTTCTGTGCACATAGCGATGATCAGATCCTTGGTCCAGGAGGAACTGTTGCAAAATATGCCAATGAAGGATATAATATCCACACTTATATTTTTAGTCATGGTGAAGGAAGCCATCCTCATCTCAAAAAGAGCGTGATAGTAAAGATGAGAGTTGATGAAGCATTCAAAGCAGATAAAATAATCAAAGGTAAAGGTGTTGTTTTTTTTGGTGTGACTGATGGAAAATTTGAGGAAAGCATAAAGAAAAAAAAGATTGTTTCTACAGTAAAAAAAATAATCCAAGAAAAAAAACCTGTAAAAATTTTTACCCATAGCCTTGATGATGCACACCCAGATCATAGAGAAACAAATAAAGCAGTGATTGAAGCTGTTGATAAGATAAAATCTAAGATCCCAGTCTATGTTTTTGATCTTTGGAATCCATTAAGCTTCCAGTTCAGAAACCATCCTAGATTAGCAATAGACATCAAATCTACTTTTGAAAAAAAAATAATGGCGATAAAATGTTTTGAAAGCCAAAGCATCGCGATAATAATGCTTCTTTGGACTGTTTACCTAAGAGCTTTTATTTGGGGAATAAGACATAAAGTTGGACTCGCTGAAGTCTTCTATAAGGTGAGATAAAATGAAAAAAAGATTGCTTATCGGAACAGATAATTATCTTCCAAGATGGGATGGAATATCAAGATTCTTATCAGAAATAATTCCAAGATTAAAAGATTCTTTTGAGATAACTGTCATTGCTCCTGAATTTAAAGGAGAATACAAAGATTCAAAAGGTATAATGGTTAAACATGTGCCTCTTAGTAAATTTAGTTTCGGTGATTTTACATTTGCAAAGATGCCAAACAAAAAAATGATTAGAAATGAGATCAAAGATGCAGATATTGTCTTTGTTCAATCAATTGGACCTGTTGGGAAATCAGTACTCATAGAAGCAAAAAAACAAAATAAGAAACTTGTTGGTTTTAACCATAGTGTTGAATGGGAGCTTGCACCAAAAGCCCTTGAAGGAAGCGTGATTCAAAGATTGATCCATATTCTTTCAATCAGAAGATCAAGAAACTTATATAATAAGTTTGACTTGTTGATAAGTCCTTCTAATGAGATAAAGGAAAAATTTTCATGGAGAAAGATTAAAGCAAAAAAACAGGTTGTTCAATTAGGTATTGATACTAAAAAATTTGTTCCTGCAAAAAATAAGAATGACGCAAAAAAAAATATTGGAATCGATCCAAGCCAAAAAGTGATCTGTTATGTTGGAAGACTTGGAAGAGAAAAGGACTTGAAAACATTATATAGGGCTTATATCCGGCTTACAAAGGATTATAATAATTTGAAATTATTGATTGTTGGTCAAGGAGTTGAGTCAATTGAAAAAATGTTTCAAAGCAGAAGCGATATAATTTTTGCTGGCAACCAAAATAATGTTATACCTTACTATCAAGCAAGTGATATTTATGTTCTTCCTAGCCTTACTGAAACAACTAGTCTTTCTACTTTAGAAGCTATGGCTTGTGGTGTTGCACCGATATGCACACCAGTTGGATTAGTAAGAAAATATATTATTCCAGGCGTTAATGGTTTATTTTTCAATAAGAAAAATGTTTATATGCTCACTAAAAGGATTGAAAAACTTCTTAATAATCCAGGACTTTTAAAAGAGATACAAAAAAACGCTATTGAAACTGTTAGAGATGACTTTGATTGGGATATAACTGCAAAAAAAATAGAAGAAATATTTCTTAAATTATAAAAAAAATTATAATTTTAAGCTTACTACTTTTGAGATTGCGTGTTCATCCATGCTTACTCCATAAAGATTATCTGCTTCGCTTATTACTGCATCATTATGGCTTATTATAACATACTGAGCATTATTACAATATTGCCTTACTAGTTCAGCAAGCTTTTCAGCGTTTCTTTTGTCAAGTGCTGCGTCAACCTCATCAAGGATGTAGAATGTGCTTGGTTCATGATCTTGAATAGCAAATATCAATGCGAGAGCTGTCATGGTTTTCTCTCCGCCACTAAGGCTTCTGATATCCATAAATTTTTTCCCTGTAAGTCTTACATTAATACTAACTCCTCCTGAGAATGGATCTTTTTCATCATCCATTGCAAGGAACGCATCTCCTTTGGTTGATAATGTCTGGAATTTCTTCTTGAAATTCTCATTAACAACATCAAACGTTTTTACAAAAAGTTCTTTTTTCTTTGCTTCGATCTCATTCATCATGACTAGAACTTCTTCTCTTTCAACATTTAATGTTTTTTGCTTATCAAGAAGCTTGTTATATTCTTCTTCAACTTTGTCATAGATTTCGAGCGCTCTCATATTGACCATTCCAATATCAGAAACCATCCTGTCAAACTGTGCAATCTCACGTTTAATAGCATCTATAGATTTATCCTTATATACTTCGACTTCTTCAAACTGTTTGAATTCTTCTTCCAAACCGCCTATTTCAGCTTTTATCCTAGCAATATCTAGGCTTACAAGATTTGCTTTTTGTTCAGCACTTCGTATAAGTTCCTCTAAAGATATTACTTTTCCATCATGCTTTGTGATTTCGGTAGTGACCTTGTCACGTTTTGCAAATAATCCTTTGAATTGCTCATAGAACTTTTTCTGTTTTGCTTCCTTCTCTTTTATATCCTTTTCTTGAGATTTTATAGTTTCTTCAAGCGTTTTCTTTTCTTCCTTGAAATCTTGTGCTTCCTTATCATGCTGCTTCAATATTTTCTGCAGGTTTTCGAGTTCAGGGCTTAATGTTGTTGAAAGCTGTGCTTCGATGTTTCTTATCTCTGATTCGATTTTGATGTTATCTTCTTTTATCTCTTGACGTTTTTGCTCGAAAGTGTTAAGTTCTGCTAATAGACGAGGGTTTCTAAGTGCATTTACTTCATCTCTTAATCTTTGTTTTTTGATCTTTGCATCTGTTAATTCCCTGTTTGCAAGACCTATCTTATTTTGAACTTCATCGACTCTTTTTTCGAAATCTCTTATGTTCTCATTTATCTCATTCTTTATCTTTTTTGATGCTTCAAGATCATCTGACTCTAAGTGAAGGCTTTTTTCAGTCTTTATTATATCACCTTCAAGGTTTGCTTTAAGCTCTCTAAGCTTATCGATTGAATCTTCATTTGTTTGTTTCTTTCTTTCAAGAGTTACTAGAATGCTTTCTGAATCTTGAATGTCTTTTTCTAATGATTCTATTTTACTTATGACTTCTTTTTCTTGGAAACCTATACCTTTGCTTTTCTGTCGGAATCCTCCTTGCATCGCACCGCTTACTTCTGCGATATCTCCATCAAGAGTTACCATCTTTATGTTTCCTATCCCTATATTTCGTGCAACATTTAAACTATCTACAACTATCGCGCCGCCAAAAACATAAGAGAATACTTTTTCGAATTTTGAGTCGTAGGTTATTAGGTCTGTTGCTAATCCTTTAACTCCAGTTGTCTTTACATATCTTGAAATCTCAGGATTTCTAGCTACATTCTTTATCTTGTTTAGTGGCAAGAATGTTGCTGTTCCTAACTTCTTATCCTTTAGAAATCTTATGCATTCGCTAGCAGTCTTATCATCTTCTACAACTATTGATTTTATCCTATTTCCTGCAGCAACCTCTAATGCTAGGGAGTACTCGCTTTTTACAAATCCAAGGTCTGAAACTGTTCCATAAATTCCTTTGATCTTATTCTTTTGTTCAAGTATCTTTTCGATGGCTATTCCTCCTGCCATCTTTTCAGTTATGCTTGCACGTTGTGCGTTAAGCTTTGATAGTTCTTCGTTTCCTCGCAGTAGCTTGTCTCTTGCGTTTGCTATCTGTGATGATAGGCTTGAGTTTTCATTAAGGTTTTGGTTCAATTCAACTGTTGCTTTCTTGAACTCTAGCTTCATCTGCTTTAGCTTATCTATTTCTTTCTTGTTCTCTTTTTCGATTGAAAGAACTTTTTCGATCTTTTCATCGAGTGAATTTATCTGGAACTCTAATCTGTCTTTTTCTCTTAAGACATTCTGCTCTTCTTCTCGTAGTTTTTGTATCTCTTGCTGTTTTTCTTCAGCTAATTTTTCTATATCTTCAATCTCTTTTTCCTTATCGCTTGCCCCTTCCAGGTTGTGCTTTTCACGGAATTCTTCGATTTTCTTGTTTATAGAATCAATGTCTTTCTTGTTTGAATCCAATTTTTTTAATAATGATTCTTTCTCATTAGTGTAAATCTTTGCTTTCTCATTCTGATCTTTTAGGGATTCATTGAATTGGTTTGTTCTTTCTTTTAATCTTGATAATTCATTATCTAGATTTGATAATCGTGTCTTGTTTGTTGCATGATCAATCTTTAATTGTTCTATCTCTTTTTGAATTGCAACTTGTTCCTTATCTCCTTTTTCTTCCACTTCTTTATTTATTGCTTCGAGTTCTAATTTTTTCTCTTGGATTATCTTTTTTAGTTCATCAATCTCTTTTTGTGTTTTATCTATGGATTCTTTGTGGACTTGAACCTTTTTTTCTAATTCTTGAAGATTTTCATTTTTTGAATCCATATTTATTTTTATTAAAGTAGCTTTATTTCTTTTTAGCTTATCATCAAGATCCTTGAACTTCAACGCTTGATCTCTTTCTTTTTTTAGCTCCTTGAGATAGGTTTGTCTTTCATTCATTATTATCTCAACTTCACGAAGCTTTTCTTCTACACTTTCAAGAACCCGTAAGGATTTTTGCCTTTTTTCTTCATAAGTTGAAATACCACCAATCTCTTCAATTATTCCTCTTCTTTCAGTACCACTCATCTCTACGAAATGGACTATGTCTCCTTGAAGAATTATATTGTAACCATCAGGGTTTATCTTTGCTATACTCATAAGATCGACAACCTGTTGTCTTGTAACAGTCTTACCATTTATTTTATATTTTGACTGCCCACTATTTTTTAGTATTCTTGCTATCTGAACTTCTTTTTCATCAATTGGAAAAGTCTTTTTCTCATTATCGAAGAATATGCTTACTTCAGCTTCTTTCATGGGATTCTTGCTTTTTCCACCGTTGTATATGAGATTGGCTGATTTATCTGCTCGTAATGATTTTGCACTTGTCTTTCCAAGAACAAAACACAACGCATCCATTATATTACTTTTTCCACTTCCATTTGGTCCAAGAACGCAATTGAAATTATCTCCAAATACAATCTCAGTCTTCTTAGCAAATGATTTGAATCCATGAAGATATAGCTTATTAATTTTAGTCACTTAAATGTCACCCACTTTCTTAAATATAATGAACAGTCTTGGTTTATAAAAGTTTTGAAAAATAAAAGCAATATGTGCTCTTTAAGGAAGTATTCTAAAACGAGTATTTGATAATACCCATTCAAGTATCAGCAAGGAGAATATTACAAATATTAGATGTTCTGAAGTGACTAACGGCACAAAACCTTCTTTTTTCTCATAACTTATATCAGAGAGAATTGAATCTATACCCGCTTCATTTTTTAGATTATAATAGTTTGAATTTGTTGAATTTGCAATTAATTTCAAGTTTTCCTCATTGAGCTTTGATATTATCCCTGCAGAGGTTGGTCCTGTTATGAAACTTCCACCTTCTAATGTTCCTACACCAACAGTTATTATTTGGACATGATTTTCTACCGCTTTCTTGATTGCTTCACTCAAAGGTATACCCACAGTATCATGACCATCAGATACTAATATCAAAGTGCCTATAGTTGCATCTTCCTCTGATTCATCACTTGTAACCTTATCTATTCCTGAAACTAATGCTAAACCTATATCTGTTCCGCTTTGAGATATTTCTGTAGATCCTATTAAATATTTGATGTCTTCCTTCTCGAACGTAGGGTTTTGTGATTCAAGTATTGTGCCTGCAAAAGATAAAAAACCAATCCTTGCTGATACATTATCAAGTAACCTTGTTGAAAATGTTTTTGCAAGATTTAGACGTGTTTGTTCTACATCAAGAGCATTCATGCTTCCTCCTGCGTCAAGAAGTATCATGAAGCTACTACTTGTTGTCTCAGTCATGTACCACAAAGTAACTTGAGATACAGAAAGAATCACAAAAACCATTATAAGAATCCTAAAAAGCAAAGAGGTCATATTCTTTGTTATGAGAGTATTTCCTGTCACTTTTTTCAATGCTTCAAAATTAGCAAATTTGATTGCTCTTTTTTTTGAGAACCTGTAATAATAGAAATGAAGTATTATCATTATAGGTATTATGAGTCCAAGCCAAAGATATTGTATATTCCCAAAGGTGAGATGGAATTGAGATATCATTTAGCAATCACCTTACTTTGCTTTTCCAAGAATTTTATCAAAGGATTGAAAAACTCAGTGTCTGAAGATAATTCTAGAACAGAAGATTTTGCTCGTTTGAATGAATCCCTTATGTATTCTTCGTTTTTCTTGACATATTCATCAAACTTCTTATGATATTGTTTTGTATCTACAATTATTTTTTCTTTGCTTGATGGATCTTCTAGTACAAAATACCCCGTATCTTTTGGAAGTGCTCTGTCTCTTGGATCTCTTATCATCACACCTAAAAGCCTAAATTTCATGGATATTATTTTTAGATAATCTTCCCAACCTTTTTCTACTGATAAGAAATCAGATATCAATATCACTAATGAAGGTATTTTGAAAATCTCAATAGATTCACGTAAAGCCTTTTTTATATCGCATCCCCCTCCATAATTGCTTGGTTTTTGAAGCTCTTTCATCATATTGTGATATTGCTTCATGCCTATTGAAGGAGGTATCTGAACCATCACTTTTTCGTTGAACATCACTAGACCAATTGCGTTACCTTCACGTTGCACAGCAAACGCGATATTACATACAAGTTCAGCAACATATTCTGATTTTAGTTTTGGGTGCGATGCACAGATCATACTGTCAGATACATCAACTATGAATACCACATTGACTGCTTTTTCTTCTATTGTTTCCTTAACAAGAAGCTTTTGTGCCTTCTTGCTTGCTTTCCAATCTATCTTGGATGCGTCATCAGTTACATCATAGACTCTGTAATCAAGAAATTCGAATCCTCTTCTTTTAACATCACTAAGATAGTTTCCTAATAGAAGCTTATTGATTATATTCTTATTATGACCAAAACCGCTTGAATATGATTGAGGCTTTAGATTAGCATTGAATTCTTTTAGTTTCATTTATTTATGATTGGAACCTTGTTTAATATTTCATCGATTATAGTATCAACATCAATATCATCTGCTTGCCCTTCATAATTTAGAATCAACCTGTGACGTAAGCATGAATGAGCGACAGTTTTGACATCTTGAGGAGTTACATAAGTTCTTCCGTTAAGCAGTGCACTAGCTTTTGAGCTTATGAATAAAGCGATTGTTGCCCTTGGACTGCACCCAAAATCAATATATTTTGCAAGAGAAAGCGAATAATTTTTAGGGTTTCGAGTTGCATCAACAATCTTTACTATATATTCTTCAACTTTTTTATCCATAAATATCTTTTTTACATCACTTTGCATGTTCTTTATAGCTTTTGGATTCAATAAAGCTTCAATCTTGAAGTCATCAAACTTGAATATTGTCATGTTCTGTTCCAATATTTTTGCTTCTTCTTCAATTTTTGGATAAGTCATCTTTAACTTGAACAAAAATCGGTCAAGCTGTGCTTCGGGAAGGGTGTAAGTTCCTAAGTTTTCAAGTGGGTTCTGTGTTGCCATTACAAAGAAGGGTGCTGGTAGAAGAAAAGTTTCTTTTCCTATTGTTGCTTGCTTCTCCTGCATGCTTTCTAGAAGAGCAGATTGTACTTTAGGTGGTGCCCTGTTTATCTCATCTGCAAGTATAAAATTTGCAAAAATAGGTCCTTTAACAACGTAAAATCCTTTATCTTCCTCATATGCAGTTATACCAATTATATCTGTTGGCAAAAGATCTGGAGTGAACTGTATCCTAGCATAATCAAGACCTAATACTCTTGACATTGCTTTTATCATAAGGGTTTTTCCTATACCTGGAACTCCTTCAACCAAACAATGACCACCTGATACTAATGCGAGAATGAGATAATCCATGACTTCTTGCTGTCCAACGACAATTTGAGATAGTTCTTCTTTTATCTTAATAAATAGCTTTTTGTAATAGGTTACTACCTTCAAGAATGCTTCGTCATCCATTTGCCACCCCTTATTATCTATAAAATAAGAATTATTCTTTATATAGTTTTCTGTTGATTAAACCCTGTCTGAAATCACCGTCTGTGCCTTTATAATTAATATTTATATTTTTATAAGTATTAATTGGCCAGGACGGAAATTGAGTGAAGCGTTTTTGATTCACGAAATGGAGTAGTGTGATTTTGAACAGGATTTATCTGTAACAGATAAATATAAAAATAAAAAAAGATAGTTCTCTACTATTCATGAATAAAAAAGAGGTTTTTAGTAAAGAGTTGTATGACGAACTTATCGACCTAATCGATACGCTTGAGAAAAAATTACATAATCCAGATACTGAAAAAGTGTATTCTTTGACAAGGCAATTGATTGATTATAGCTTTAGTAAGATCTGTGGACATAAAGGAAATATCGACAATCTTATGATTATCTCTTCATTATCAAAATATCTTAATAAGAATACAAAAAAGAAGATATTTTCTTTTTTTGATTATGTTGATAGATTAGATTATGCTAATTTTGATGTGAAAAAAGACAATATAATTTGGGTATTGGAAAAATTTAGAGAAATATTGAAGATAATCTTTCTTGGAATAAAAGATTATGATAGCACTCAGTCTAAAAGATTAAAAAAGTTGAAGTATTTCTATAATAGGATCTTTTTTATAAATAGTGTTGAGAAACTAAAAAAATATCAAAAATATGATATAGATCTACTCATCAAAATAAATGACTATTATGATAAGATGAGAAAAAAAGATAGGGATAAATATTCTGCTCCTTTCCTTTATTACTCTAACCATTATCCTAAGATGTACGAGCTTATAGATCGATTAAGGAATGCATCAAACCAAGAAGAAAAACATAACATTTTGCTTCAACTAAATAAATTATATTTCAAGCTTAAGGACAAACATAAATTTGAAATGAGTGAAAAACTCAAGCAGATAATCAATAATAATGAAGAAAAACTGAATGTTTACTTGATGCTTGGGTATAATCTGATCCATGAGAAAGATAAAGATAATCTTAAGAAGATGATTTCAAGGATAGATAAAGTGTACGAAAGCTTAAATGATTCCCTTAAAGAATATTATAAAGAGATTCTTGAAAGATTTAAGAAACAATCTGATCAGATAATCTCTAAATAGATCATTATATTTTTAGTCTATTTTCTTGTTTGAATAGTATACTGCATATCCAAGACTTAAGAATAAGATGGATATGATTGAGATTACTGAATATAATAAGGTCTTGTTCGCAATGAATCTATTTATATCTATTATTATCATATCTGGTTTTTCTTGTATGGCTTCTTTTGTGCTTGTGAGATATCTACAGGTTTCTATTATGTCATCTAGCATCGATGCTGCAGTTACATAATCTATACTTACCCCTAATCCATTTCTTATCTCTTCTAATGCTTCATTGAGTTCTAGACATTGTGAATTTGATGAAAGAAGATCTGATGCGAAGGTTATTTTTGTGTTCGTTGCAGTTTCATCTCCTTTGCTTTTCTCTGAGGAACTTACAAGAACTACTGCTTTATCTGAAAATTTAGGGTTTGATACATTAGCAAATATATTGACATTGTAGCTTCCGTGAGTGTTGAAAGAGGTTATTGTTAGTTTTGTATCGAATGATTCTTTAGGGATAAGCATGTCTATTGTTTCATCATCGAATTTGAATTCTAGATCCGACATGTTTGATGATGCATAAAGGTTTATCATATTCAATGTTTCATTGCCAGTGTTTTCTATTTTTATTGGTATCTCCACAGTGTTATTCATATAGGTAGTGACTGAAGAAGGTGTTAATATGTCAAGATTTATTATCTTTTCAACCTCCACTTGGTAATACACAGGATTATCACGAGGTCTTGTGACTGGAATTTGAACAACATCATTACCTTCAGGAGTATACGTAACATTATATACCACATAGTTTGTCATCGTATAATTCTTATCACCATCACTTATATTGTACCAAACATATACTAATCCTGTTGCTTTAGGAGTGAAAGTTATTTTTCCATCTGCAAAGGTTATATCTAATATTGATGAGTCGCTTATATTCTTTATTCCAAATATAAGGTTTTCTGCTTCGCCTGAATTAACTGATATGACATCATTTTCATCTAAATCCTCATCAGGATCATAGAATACTGGTTCGTCAGAAGTTCCAAAGAGATAAAATGAATCTGTCAAGGTTTGGTTTATTATCAAGCTTGGAGGTGGATTTATCATCTCAGGTGCTCTATTGATATTTGATATATTTAGGTTCCAGGTAAAAGTGTCCGACCCATAGAAAGAATTGTTTGTGTATAATTGGAGTGTGTGGATTCCGCTTTCTGTAAACCCAAAATATTTTGAATAGCTTGTTGATCCTATGGCAACATATTCCGTCTCTCCATCATATAACCAAGAAAACGCTGCAGGTTCTTCAATCTCTTCTTGCTGTACAGTGACATTGAATAAGATAGTTGAGTTTTCTGAGATGTTTATATTTGTGAAATTATCAGCTGGAAGTATTGCTAACCAATCGAAACTTATAGGTATGCTATGAGGAGTTACATTCCTTATTAATGGGCCACTTTTCTTTGGATATATTGTTATGTTGAATATCTTTGAGGAATTTGCACCTAGATAATCAAAGATGGTTATATTTACTGAATAATTTCCTATAAGATCATCAGTTGGAGTAAAATTTACAAGACCTGATTCCGATATATTAAGATGTACTGTATCATTTGAATAAAATTTTATATCTTGATTGATATAATATGGAGGCACTAAGCTTTCATCCTGATCATAATGCTGGAATTGATATATGAAAGGATATGTTGAGACTATTCTGCTTGTTATATTTTCTGTTGTAACGATAGGAACATCATTCACATTCTGTATTGATATCTCAATCAAGTAAGTTGTACTTGCTCTCTTATCATCTTCAAGGGTTATCTGTAGAGTGTAATTATTGACATAGCTTTGATTATATGTCTTGTTTATGAAACTGTTTTGCAATATTGAAAATA
The DNA here is from genome assembly GCA_002867475.1 of Candidatus Woesearchaeota archaeon. Classification (GTDB taxonomy): domain Archaea; phylum Nanobdellota; class Nanobdellia; order Woesearchaeales; family BM511; genus BM511. The sequence continues at coordinate 8,096 of PKTL01000020.1, read as the reverse complement.
CAGAAGTATCATTTAATGTAAGAGTTATATTATCTCCTTCATTATCAAAAGGCTGATTTTTTTCTGTGAAGTTTATGAAGCAATTCTCATCTTCATTACATGTAAATGAAAGATTTAGGTCTAAAAAATAAGGTGCTGAATTGTTAAGTATTGATAGTTGGAAATCTTTTGTTGCTGTTAGGCCACCAAGATCAGTAACTGTCAATTTCAGACTATAGTTTCCTATCATTGATTGGTCTGGTGTAAAATCCATTAAACCCATGTATTGCCCATTTGCAAATTCTGTAGAAATAGGTATTCGTGAATCGTTCAAAGTGAAATTCCAAGATTCAGAACCATTAACATAATAATCAATATCAGTTGAGTTGATGTAATAAGTAAACCTTGTCTGCGCGTAGATTGACAAATTATCAAGATCTGTTAAAGTATTTAGAGGATGATTGCTTATATTATATATGACTGGAGGGTCATTTATGTTGATGAGGTCAAGTGTTATGTTTACCCAGTCAGTTTCTTTTCCATCACTTAATGAAATGTTTATAAAATTGCATGCTAAGTGAGTATTGTTTAATGATGCTGCATTAACCTGTACTGAAGCGTTTGAGCTATGGTCACTTGTCACAGTTATATCTGTCCATGGATTTGGAAATATGCAACCTATAGGGTTTACTGCAAAAGTTAAAGTGTCATTATCTTCACCTTGTTCGCTTGCATTGATTATGAAACTATATGAATCGCCTTGTGTTGCTGCTTTATCCTCGATGTAGTTTATTGTTGGCGCATGATTTATTGTGACTATTTCAATACCCATATCAACAGTTTTTTCTCCACTTCTATTATCTGTTATCTTCAAGGTTACAGTATAGTTTCCTACATCTGAATAATTGGTTTCTCTTGTGAAAAATAGTTTCGCGGTTGTATCTGATAAGGTTGTTATCTGTAAAGGAAGACCATCTTGATCTAGCAGTTCAAAGATTATAGGATAATCTTCTTCTTCATCTGCAACTGTTAATGTGTATGTAAAATTTTGGGATTCGTTTACTGTAAAATTCGCTAGGTTTGTAAAGTAAGGGTCATCGTTAACCTCTATCACTGTAACAAACATTTTGAATGTTTCTGAACCTTCATAATCATCAATTGCATAAAAACTGATATTATGAATGCCAACATCATCTTTTGTAGGCGTCCAAGTGAATAAATCATTTGTTACCATGCTATTTAGTATGTTATTAAAATAGATGCCGTAGCTTAATTCATCATTATCATAATCTGATGCATTAAGCAATAATATTGTTTCTAAGTCTTCATATAATTTTGTTGTGTTTCCAAGATTTATACCATTTGAATAATTGAATATTAAAAAATTTGAAGGGTCTGAGTTCTTTATTATAATCGTTGTATTTTTAGCAACATAATCAATTCCATCGGTTATGTTTACTGCGCAAGTCCAAACCTCATCCCTTCTAGTATAGCTATCATCAAGATATGTTTGATTTTCTAGGGTATAACCACTAGCTGGAGCAAATATCTGTGACCCATTGAACCAGGTTATGTTTGCTCCCACATAATCACTTGTTGGTATCCATTCACATTTAACTACTTGATTACTTTGTGTTTCATTGTTTATGCTTGGAGATATTAAAAAATCAATAGCAGATACATTTAAGGAAATCAATAGGGTTGTTGCAATCAATGCAAATAGAAAGATTATCTCACTTTTTCCCTTCATAGTATTTTATGAACCTATATGCCATATCAACTGAGTGCAATAGGTCTTTTTCTCCTTTTTCTTTTACTTGATTATACATTTCCATGTAGTTCTTTTTTGCTAGCGCGACATTGTTTGCTTTTAATGCTTGTATTATTGTGGATTCATAGGAATATAAATTTTCCTTATTTGGAGGATTTATGATAGGGTTTGTAGATGCCTGTGTTTTTACATCTATATTCACTAAGAATTCTGCTTCATCTACTAATGATTTAAGCTTTGATTTGGATAATTCCATGTTTGAATATATCTTGCTGTTTAACTCGTTTAAGAGTGAGAGAATGATATCTTTTTTTGGTGTTTCTCGTGCTTTTGTTATATCTATCATCTCTTCTAATGTTTTGATACCATCTATATTGAATTCTTTGCTTAAGTGTTCAAGGATAAGTCTTGATATCTCATTAAGTACTTTCTTTGTCATGGAATTAGGTAATGATTCGTTAAGTTTAGCAAATTCCTGATTGTAATCGATGATCTTTTGTTGCGGTACATGTTTTGGTTTTAGCTTCTTTGCTAGTCTTCTTATCTCTCTTCTTTTCTTGTATGCTGCAAATACTAAAGTTGATGAAGCTATCAATATCAAAAGGAATAAGAAATAAGGAGAGCTTGCCTCTTCTATCAATGCTGGTACTTCTAAGATTGCACATCTCTTATCACATGATCCCCCGCAATCCACTCCTTCTTCATCACCATTCTTGATTCCGTCAAAGCAGTTACCTGGACATTTCTTTTCACATATCCCACCACAGTCTATTCCTTCTTCCTTGAAGTTTTGTATACCATCAAAGCATGTGTCTATTACGCATTCATTGTTGCATACTCTTCCACAGTCTATCCCTTCTTCTCCACCGTTTTGTATCTTGTCAAAACAGGTTGGGATGTATTCGCAGGTCTGACTAAGGTTTGGCCTCATAAGCGTTGTATTGCAAACATTTTCATCACTACAAGTTCTTATCTGATATCCATGAGGTTGACATTCTGTCCAGTCTTCACACACCCATTCAGGTACACAAGTTATTTCGCTTCCAATTATACCTCCAAAACCCCCACCGCTGCTACTGCTTGATTCTTCTTTTTCTTCCTCTTCATAAGGTGCTATAACTTCAACCCAGAACAAGTTAGAATATGTTGAAGCATTATGGATGTCGGTTGCTATTATTTGTACAGGCACTTTACCACTAAATCCATTTGTTCCTGAAAAAGACACTATCCCTGCAGAAGAGATTGTTATTAGAAGATTTGGAGGTATCACTGTTTTTGTATAAGTCATAGGATCATTATCAGGATCCATAAAATGTTCTACTAAAGATACTGATACTATTGTTGTGTCTTTTAGAAGAATTTGATTAGGTATATTGAGTATGAGTTCTGGAGGATGGTTTCCTGCTGCAAGAATATCAACATTGTATTCTGTCTCTTTTATAGTGCAGTTTGCATTATCTGTTGCATAGATTACAGTGTTATAGCTTCCAATAAAAGAATAGTTTAACTCTTTGTAAATGCTTCCATCAGGTTGAAGATTTATAAAATCAGTATTATTATAGTCTAGAAATACGCTTTCGTTCTTGTTTGAAAAGAATGAGCAGTTTATTATTTCATCATCATAATACATTAGGCTACAGTTTGTTGAGAGTACTGTTGTTATAGGATCTTCAAAGCATAAACCCATCCTCCCTGATACTGCATTTCCTGTTATTTGAGTGAGTGACAAAGGCATAATACTAGATATAAAAGTGAATGAGAATAAAACTATCATAAATGTCACCAGCACCCTATATGAATTCATACTTATTTATGGATAATAATAGTATATAAAAGTTGTTAAAATTTATAGAGAAAAAAAGGTTTAGCTCCCTCTAAAAGAGATTATTGATTCTTTGGCTCCTGGAGGGGTTGTTTCAGGTATCAATAATTTGATTGCGATCCCTACTTCAGAATTGAACGATATACGACCTGTCGGATTAGAGCAAATGTTTTGCCAAGATTTGTTGAAATCTATCCAATCATCGATAAAAGATCCCATGCAGGACCCACCTACTATGTTGTATGTTGCGAATTGTAGTTTTGCACCATCAGTAAATAATTCACTCGCGTTATAGTTTGAGTTCACTTCTAAGGTTATATCAATATTTGACAAGCTTTTAACTACGAAATCATCATCTACAGTTTTTCCTGTCCAGCAATCATTTTCATTATGTCCAGGTCCTGCTATGCCTGTATCAAGTGTCGCGTTATTGCATCCTTTTGAAATATTTATTGTTCCAACACCCCAATCTATAGAATCATTTATGATTATGATGATTATTTCTTGCAATATATTTATTGATGCAGTGCCTGTATCTGTTATTGCATAACCAGATAATTTTTGATCTGCATTCTTTTGAGCCATGTCAATTATATAGAATTGGCTTACTACTGAAACCGTCAAGGTAAATATGATTATTATTGCAAGGGTTATGTTTTTCATTTTTCTTATTATTTTAGGATTTTATTAGTATATTAATCTTCGTATAAATGTGAATTTCAATTCGGATTCATACCTACCATATGAACTGTTCTCATATGCGTGTGCTTCTATAAAGATTGTTCTTATTTCTCCTGGTTGAAGTATTATGTTGTTATTCTGTAAGATTATCAGATCTGTCAGATTGCCTTTGGAATTTATTACGACTTTTATAGGGAAATCATAATTGTTTGTCAGATTGAAGCTTCTTTTTGCTATTGATCCAATTGGTCCTTCTCCAAAATTGAAATAATCTGTGTTTTTGTCAAGACCTATAATTTTTTCGGGCATTATAGAGAAAGTTGCATGAATTTTTTGAACATCAACAACAAGATAGTTATTGTACACTATTGATGATAGTATAATAGTTCCTGATATCAATATTAAAAAGATTAAAAGGTAATAATATTTTTTTTTATTGTTCATTTTCTGCTATTTCTGATAAAGAGCAATAATACTAGCATCATAAGCATGAAGTTCATAAAAAGTATTGATACTAGTAGACCATTATCTTTTATGAAAGGTAAAATGACTCCTGGTTTTTCTTCGATTGGTTCAATTGGCTCAGTCACTTCTACAGTTCCGCTTTTGCTTTTTGAATTGTCACCAAAAAAGATTTCTACATCAGCTGTGTAGTTTCCTACAGGAATCTGTGTGAAATCTAAAAATCCATCTATTGATTTCTTGCCAAAGCCTACCAATTCAAAATTCTGACTTTGTACTTTTTCAAGGATTTCTGAACCATTACTTATCTCTGCAACGAAATAAAGGTCTTCTATGACTTCACTCCATCCACTTAATACATCCACTTTCATCTTGTTTATAGTTCCTGTATAGAATGATCTTGTAAATCCTGTTATCTCTACATCCTCTTGGCCTGACCGAAGAATTGTAGAAGCATATGCTTCTTTTCCTGAGTAATAAACAGTTGCGTTAAGATTGTAAAATCCTACTTCACTTGCTAAGAATTCTGATTCAAGAACTGCAGTCTTGCTTTTTTCAAGACTTATGAATTTTGTATTTAGACTTTTTATATAGTTTCCAAAATTGTCATATACATCAATTTTTGCGTGTACGCCTTCTATATCTTTATCTCCATAATTCTTTACTGTTAATGATATTTCTGATTTTTCGCCTTTATTGGTGTTTGTAGCACTTAAATCTGCTTCAATATATTCATAAGGAAAAAGCACTAGAACACTTATTGATGCTTCGGCTGCAGCGCTTGATCCTATAAAACCTCCACTGCTTAATGTTTCTGCAACGCCAACCTTTACCCTATGCCAACCAGGTGTTTCGAACTCATCTGGAAGGTTCACATCAACTGTGAAATCAAATGTGCCTCCCGCGCTTACATAAGCTGTGCTATCTGAAACAGTAAAATAATCAAGCATTTTTTCATCCCCAAAATCAAGCCTCACATAAATGTCATAATCTTGAGGCTGTGAATGAGATACGAGCTGATAACCTAAAGTGCTTGAGTATCCTGGTTCAAATATAATCTCATGCCTTAAATGAGATGTTCTAATACCTATAGCATATGAATTAGATAAAAGTAAAATAAGAATTAAAAAAAAGAGAAAAGATTTTCTCATTTTGCATATTTAGTTTGTGGATTAACTATCTGATGCTGTGAAAATTATAGTTACGTTCTTCTCTCCTGAAGCGGTTGTTGGAACGTGCAACCTTATAGGTACATATATAGAATGACCAAAAGCATCTAAATATCCTCCATTACATAAGTTAGTATCTCCTGCAGTAATATCTTGCCAACTAGCCCAAGCTGAACCACCAGTACATCCAATATTATTTAGAGAGGATCCATATTGGAAATCTCCTCCAGTTACACCGAAAAAGGTATCTGCTGTTACACCTTGAATCTTTGGATACATATCTACATTAGATAAGCTTCTTACAACGAAATCATCTGATTCTGTTGTTCCTGTCCAGCAATCATTCTCATCAGCTCCTGCAACTGTTGCATCATCATAATCTCCAGTTGTTAAATTTGCACCGGTTGTACATACGGGTTTTGAAGTATTTACTATTCCTGTTCCCCAATCAAGAGTTTTAACATCCACTATAAGGCTTAATTCACTGCTTATGTTTATTGCAGCAGAGCCTGTATCATCGACTGCAAAGCCTGTAGGTTCAGACATGTTTGCTATTTTATCTATGCTGTAGAATGTTCCAGCAATTGATATCACTATAGATATTGCAAGCAAGCCTGCTAATTTTTTGTTTGAAATATCATTAACCATTTTTTATTTACCTCATTGATTGATTTGTTCATTATCTAGTATTGTAATTCCTAAATTAGCTTGTGCAACAGCCGGTTCAGGTTTTTGATTTGATAGGATGTTTATTCCTATATTTCCTAAATTTTGTGGTTCGTCATAACTATTTACGCTTTTCATTTCCTCTAATGAGGAGAATATCAGTAAAGTTCCTAAAAAAGTTATTATGACTGTTAAAACCATTAAACTGACGATTAAATTTTTTGAGACGTCTTTCTGTTCCATTGTAATTTCTTTGTAGTTACTACTTTATAAGTATTTCTATTTTTGACCTCCATTTTTCTTTTTGAAATAGACTAAAAGCCAAGATATGTTTACAATTATTAATGAAATTACCAAAATCACAAGCACTTTTACTATTGTTGAATCATTTTCTTCTGACACTGCTTTCGCACTTAACTTATTTGTTACAATTTTATCTTGACTTACATATATCTCGAATGGTTCCTCATAAGAGTTATCATCGAAAAGCACCTTGGCTAAAACGTTATAGTTTCCAGCTTGGATCCCTGCAGTATCCCAATATGCTGAAAGGACTGCGTCATTATAAGGATCTACTGATTCCTCAAGGCTTCTTATCCTGTCTATTACTTTTCCTTCTTTTGAAATTGTAAGTTCAGCATTTAAGCTTTCTATTCTTTCATTCCAGTTGTTTCGAATAGTCATATAAAATTTAGCTATTGCTCCAAGCCTAAAGTCTGATGCTATAAAATCCCTTATTGTTATTGTGGTCTTTCCTACTTCAAATTCCTTATAGATTTTTTCGGTTTTTCCGTCATAAAGAAGTATTATCTCGGCCACATACTTACCATTATTTTTTATTCCTTCCCATTTTCCGGTTAGTTTCCCGTTTCCTGAAGGATTCAATGCTAACGTGTTTGTATCAATGCTTATTATATCTTCATTTCCTAATGATTTAACATTTATTATCGCCCTCACATTATCTATCTGCTCATCTCCAAGGTTGAACAAGGATAATGTAAAAAGAGTGTTTTCTCCTTCGCTTGTAACATAAAGCTGAGGTTTTAAGTACTTACCTTCATAAGGCACATTTATTATCAGTTGAGAGTTCAATGTCAATAAAGATGTTACCATGGAATCATCTTGATCTTCCTTTGCAAGTTCAGAAACCACTATCAATCCTTTCATGGTTCCAGGCTCTAATTCTTCAGGAAGTGTCAACTTATATTTTATGACTTTTTCGAACTCATCTGAAGACATGTCTATTTTTGTTTTTTGGTTTTCAATTTCTATATAAGGAGCAATATTTGATGAAGGATATACAATAAATGAGAAATCTTCAGCGTAAGGATTGACAACTCTCACTTCACCATTTATTACTTTTCCTGATTCGAAATCTATCATTTTCCTGCTTGGAGCTACACCTACTGCTAAAGTGTTAGCTGCTATCATTAGCATCAATATCACAAATAATATTTTTCTCATCATGGTGTCTGCTCCCAAGTGAATACCACACTGATGTTCTTATGTCCTGGCGGTTCCCCAGATGGAACCCTTATATACATAT
>PKTL01000063.1 GCA_002867475.1 Candidatus Woesearchaeota archaeon | reverse complement strand
ATGAAAGATCCAAAAGCTATCACTATGGCTAATGGAAAACCAGCTATGAAAGGAACATGCCCAGCATGTGGCACAGGAATGTTCCGAATTGGAAAACCACAAGCATAAGCTTGTTTTTTTCTTTTTTTTCTTTTATATCAATTCTTACCATATTAGAAAAAGTGATTATGAGCCTATCCGGATTCGAACCGGAGTCAATCGGTATCATCTAAACTGTTTTTGTTTAACCGAAGCCGACCGCACTATCCAGACTATGCTATAGGCCCATAAAAAATAGTGAATTTGATTTATTTATAAACTTTTAGTCATAAAAATTATGAATATCTATTTTTCTAGAAAGAATTTGCTTTCGTTGTTTATACTTTGTTTTTGGTGGACAAAAGCCAAACTTTTCCCATATTAAATATCTAGAAATTTTAGAAGAATTCTTAGAATCTATATGTTCCATGAAGCTATTTAGATTCTTAATACCTAAAGATTCTAAATTATATCTTACATTTTCATTTTCAACTTTGGAATTATATTCATAAATATTATAAGATAAATCAAATTTTTCAAGAAGTTTACCTACTTGACATATCAATTTTTTAGAACAGCTAGCAAAAGCTAACCTTGGATAAAAATGGTATTTTTTCTTAAATCCATCGGAGTTATTAACTTTATTTCTGAAATTTAATGAACCATCTGTATCAAAATACCCTCTTAAAAAAGCAGCAAAATTATTTTTATTATGAGAATTTAAAACTTGCTTTGGAATTTCAACTATTGTAGACTTATTCCCAGAAGGAAAACCTAAATCAACTAAAGTCTGAATAATTTTCTTATTGCCTGTACAAAAACCATAAGTCTTTCGAGAATAAAAATATCTTCCTTTTATTTCTGTTTGAAAAAATTTATTTATTAAAGGTATTACATAACCATCATAATACTCCTTTTCTTCATAACTCCCACTAACATCCCATTCATTTTTTCTTCCATACCTTAAATATCCATCCCCAGCATGAATCCCTGCTATTTCAGCAATTTCTGAAGTGATTAAATTTGATTTCATAGATATATCCTTTTTGGAAATCATAGTTTAATTATGAAAGAATCAGTTTAAAAAGCTCACATAGGAATGTCCAATGACCAGTGAACAATAAAATAAGAAAACAAAGAAAAAAATTTATTTTTTCTTAACAAGAGTTATCTCAATTGTAGAAACCTTTACAGGTTTTTGATTCTTGTTCTCAAGATCTTCTAAATCTATCTGGATATCTTTTACTTCTATCTGATTATCCAAGAATTTTGTTGATGATATAAGTGCCACATCAACTGCTCTTGAGATATTGTTTCCTCTTGCTTTCACAACAATCTCGTCTGCTTCCTGCGTTGTAAACTGCATCACTACTCCGCTGACATAATTCATGAATGCTTTTTTGCCAACGAAAATTACATTATCTTTTTCGTCACTCATCATACTTTACCCCCTAAAGCCTGATAAGTGTTATAGAAAACTTATTTATATTTCTTTTGTGTTCTTCACTAATCTAGTTACGTATCCTGCAATTATGTTCTTCAGTTTTTTTGAAGGGATATCTGCAAAATTCTCTACGATAGCTTTATTTTCCTCGTAGTCTTTAGTGAATGAATCCTTGTGTTTTTCTACAAGTTCATTTGTTACTCTTTTTATCAGAGCAGTTTTTATTCTTCCCATAGGCTCTAGGAATTGTGGCCTATTTATAAATATTATTATTTTAACGACTATTTCAAGCTGGATTTGATGTACCTTTTCATAAAGTATAAAAATGAGTTAAATAAAGAGATAATAAGAGGTGATTGATATTTCTCACACAAAAGCACATCTGGAAGAATTCATAAAGAAAAAAAAAGAGACAAATAAGACCTTAACATCTAAGATGTATAAAGAGATTCAAGAGATCAAAAGGCTTGATAACCACATAAAAGATTTCTCTAAAAAACTTGATAAGGATTTTAGGAATAGAGATCTTGATAATGCTGAGATTCTTAAGCATGCTGCATCTTTTGAAAAAACTATCCATAAAGAACTTGATGATCTTTTTGATGTCAACGTTGAAGATCTAAAACTTTACATGTCCATATTGAAAAATCTTAATGATTACAAGTCAAAGGTCTTCAAGGTCACAGGCAGTGATAGATTTGGATTGACAAATATTGAAATGAAATATGCTAGGATGAATATTGATCAGATCTGTGATAAGCTTAAAAATTTGAAAAAAATATTTAAAGAATTAAGGTGATCCTTATTTAGGTGTTATAAGAAATGGTAAATAATCTATTGCTTCTTTTCCAGAATAAAATATTTATTAGCTTATTTTCTGCTTGGACTATTAGTCAAATATCTAAATTAGTGATTGAATTTGTAAAATATAAAAAAATTGATCCTTATATATTTTTTAGAAGTGGAGGTATGCCTAGTGCGCACAGTGCAAGCGTTACAGCTCTTTGTGCGGGGGTTTATCTTGCTGAAGGTGTTAATAATCTTTTTATTGTAAGCTTAGCATTTGCAATTCTTGTAATGTATGATGCAAGAGGTATAAGATATGAAGCATCGAAGCATGCCAAATTATTAAATAAGCTGATAAAGGATGGAAAAATTGATTTTCCTAAACTTAAAGAACTCATAGGTCATGAAGTTAGTGAAGTTATTGCAGGTGCTATTTTAGGCATAGTTGTTTCTATTATTGTTTTTTGGATATAATTTTAGATATAAAATAATATTTTGAAGAGATTATAAACCCATATATTATTGTTAATGCTATTAAAAATTCTAAAGGATTTTTCGCAATAAAAAATAATGAAATTATATAAGTTGTTCCATGGATTATTAATCCTATAATGTTTTTTGAATAATATAAGGATATTAAAAATAATGAGATTATGATATAAGCTATCAATCTTGAAAACCCTAATAGATATAATAATACAAAGATTATGATAGGATTTAGTATTAGAAGAGAATATTCAAAGTATTTGAATCCCATCATGACTTCTTCATATGCTAATTTTGATAGATGATAACCTACTAAAAGAATTATTATCCCAATCAAAAAAGATATTGTATATTCGATCATCTTTCTTAATGAGTCTTGTTTTTTTATATATTTATCTAAAGAATAAAACAAATAAGAAAAGATATGTCTAGTTTACTGTTAATATTTTGAATCGATAAAATCCAATATATCATTTTTTGCAGCTTGGATGAACTTTATTGATCCTGCATGAGGATGACCTCCTCCTTCAATTTTTGCTTGAGGGAACTTGGTCTTTAGTTCTCTAATCAACATATTTGTGTCTATTGGAGCATTATCTGTTCCTCTAAGAGTTATCATCTCAGGATTAATACCAAATGTTATAACCTCTTTTCCAACATTATTTTCTTCAAGATATCTATGAAGTATCCCTGTGGTTTTTCCGCTGCTAGGGTATGATCCTTTATGGTTTGTTTGAAAAAGGTCTATTCTTGCTATTAGAAGGTTATCTTTTTCTTTTAGGGTTGCATATTTCAAGGATGTTTGCAAGCTTTCTTCATCTTTTTCATTAAGATCAATCAGATACTGATTAAGAAGTATTTTTCTTTTTCCTAATTCATTGAGAAGCAATTCTTTTACCATGGTCCAAGGGTCTAAATATCCACTTCTTTGAAGCTCATAATCAACAACTCTTCCCAAATCTTTTAATTGTTCATAGGAATATTTATCTTTTAAAGAATCTAGACTTAACTTGAATTCTTCACCTTCCATCCTGTCGCTTATCCCACTTACTGCTGAAATCACATTATAGGTTTCATCATCATTATCTATGCACCCTGCGATATAGCTACATAGAGTTCCTGCACTTATTACTGCTTTATCATCTACCTGGTACGGATTTACATGCACATCAACTAAATCATCAACTTCATTTGTTGGAGGATGATGATCAATTACAATAATTTTAAATCCGAATGCTTTTAGTCTTTTTATCCCTTCGAGGTCTTGTTTTGATGATCCATTGTCAAGGATTATCATTAAAGGATTCTTATTTCTTGTAACAATACTATCATATATGAATGCAATATCTCTTGTTGAATCCTCAAAGCTGTAATAAGGTGTTTGAGAGGGCGTTCTTCTATAAAAATAATGAGTGTCTCTTTCTTTGAAATGATTTTCTGATATTTTTTTATATATTAATCTATCAAGTGCTAATGCTGCACTATATCCATCGCAATCATTATGATGCCTGACAAATATAACTTGTTTTGATTTTGCAGCCTCATCTATCAATTTTAGTGCTTTTTCTATTTTTGGCTTCAAGCCTTTCAATATTTTAGTGTTCAATTCCATTCTGAATGTCCAAATGCTATCAAAAGATCTATTCCTGAATCTTTTGCATGGCTTGGGTAATCGCATGCTCCAAAGCAGCTTCCTGCCCAAAAAAAGATGTTTGAATTGGTTTTTTCTTCCAAATATTCTCTTATCTCCTTTGCTTTAGGTTTTAATCCGTCTGGAAGCTGTATCAATACATTCTTTGCCTTTTCAGCAATGATCAAATCTTTTGCTTTATCTAATTCTAGATCATACATAAGAGAGAAAAAAAGTATTCTATATTTAAATTTTAGCAATGTTTCCTATCTTGATAAGAATAAATCAAATAAACAGATTATTTTATTATGATTTTAGACCCATGGACTTTTCCATTTGTCTGTTTTTTTCCATTTTCTTCCTTTTTCAGGATCTTGTTCACTAATATCCATGAAAAAAGTTGTATTAGTCTTGCTTCTTCTAGTTCTTCTTCCCATTGTTGTTACAACCTCCCCAGATTATAATTATCTTAATTAAGATAATGATCCTTTATAAATCTTTTGGTATTTATAGTAGTTTTCAAGTGATAAAACTAATTTTATCCACCCATGAAAAAGTCATCCATTTCATATTTGTTCAGCTTTTTCTTGTTCATAACTGAACCCATGGTCTTTTTTTTCTGTCTGAATGCTTCCATCTCATCTAGGATGCTTGTATCTTCATCTTCATAATCAAACATTCTTACCACCTTGTAGTTTTTTTGCTAAACCAGAAGAGATTATCTGGCCTACTGAGTATGGTGAAACGCTTGCTTCAAGTGTTCCTTTAACATTTATTCCACCGGAATTATCATTCACCTTTTCTGCAATAGAAGAGGATGAATTTGAACTTGAATAATGATCAGATAAGTTATCAAATTTTTCTTTTATACTATCATAAGCTACTGCTGCCGCAAGTATACCAGCTCCAAGAATCATTACCCATTCAAAAGGGCCTGAACCATTGTGTTTTTGGTTAAGCATATAGTCTATTTTAGCTTCATTAGGAGTTAAACCACTTTCAGTATATTCGACTGTTTTTTCAGCTCCGACATTTTTATCTAAACCGAACATATCAATTATAAAAGTTGAAGTATAAGGACTATGATTTGGTACTGAAATACCATATGAATCATTATTATTTGCCATTTTCTCTTTTTTGTTTTCTTCCTTTTTTGTTTTTTATTATGATTTTATTATAATTTATGATTAGATAAGTGAAGAGCGTTGAAAGGAATCACACCAGGTTTTTTCGTGGGTGGGTGAATTGATGTGAAAAGAAAGATGCGATTCCCTTTCTGCTCATCAGCGTTATGTGTAACTACTATGTAGATATTACTAGTATTTAAATGTTTCGTTTTTATCGTTACTTATTAGTAATAACAACATTTTGTCGTACTTGTTTTAATAATGTCCCCCAGACATCAAACAAGAATTATCGACGAGCATCATGAAAGAAAAATTGACCATTTATAAAGATTATGTTTACTGTTAAAAGAAAATATTAATCATTCTGTGAAAACCTTATTCCTTATATCTAAATCGTGAGAACCTTTTACAATTATCGCAATATATAACAATCATCTTCTCACGCACCCTAACTCTTGAATTCACTGATGGAACAAGATAAGAATAGCAATGCTTACAAAAAGATCTTTTGAAACATGAAGGAATCTTAACTTTGTATTTCATGCTTATCTTTCTTGCTAACGACACATATCTATCTGCAAGAGTCCTATTAGAAGAAAATACAGATTTTGCTTCATTGAAAAGAACATTAATCCGATCTAAAGCTATAACTTTGTTTTCAGCGTTCTTTTTTATTATCATATGTCTTTTTGCCATATTATTAGCTTTTTGTAGAAAATATATAAATATGCCTAATTGAAAAATTAAATCACACCTATAAACTGCCTAAACCACCATAAGATTAATAAAGGGATATAGACATATCCTCCATATGCTAAAAATTTTTATGCCAAAAGTTGAACTTAGAGTGAATGAATTAGCCGATTTTTTATTTTCAAATTCAGATAGAATTCTTTACAATATAAATTCAAAAACAAAGGAACATCTAGAATTAAATAAAAGGTTTATAGACCACATAAAATATTTACGTGATACTATCAGCCCATATAATATTGATAAGAACAAGATTGATGAATTAGATTTCAAAATGATTCAATTGAAGATAAATGAAATAAATAATAATGTTGATGAATTGATAACTTTAGTTGAAGAAGATCCTAATCATCTTACCATATTAGAAAAAATAGAGATATTCGAAAATAGATTTGATGAAGTTCATGATAGATTGAAAGAACCACTTAAAAAAATTGAGATATATTTTAAGGACATGGTTCCAGTTTTAATGGATAAGCTTCATGGAATGAAAAAAAACCTACTTCAATTAAAAGATGTTCTCGATGATGAAAAATTAAAAGAATACTACATATTACATAACTCCTTGTTAAAATTGAAGGATATACATGAAGCAACACACACTAAATCAAAAACCAATAAAAAACTTAGTAGTGATGTTATAAAACACAAAGTAAGACTTAATGAATTAAAAGCAAAAAAAGATACTTTAACTTATACTGAAAGTTTTAAGATGAGTGAAAAAACATATAAGGATTATAGAGACCTTATGAATAAAATAGGTATAGAAAAGGAGATTGTTGATAAAGAATTTAAAGATATTATTCCTCTTCTTAAAGCTTATAACTCTAAATACTTTGACAGGATAATAGATAATTATATCGTTTCACCTTCTGAAACATTACTTGATGATAAGGATTTTAGAATTGATTTAGTTATCAAGAAGATAAAAAAGATGATTACTGATGATAAGATCAAAATTACTAAGAATAAGAACAAGATTGAATCATCATTAAAAAATCTTAAAAAAACAGATCTGACATCTATGCAGAAAAAACTAAGAAAATATGAGGATGATCTGAAAAGAAAAAAGATGCTTCTTTCTAAAAATAAAATAATACTTGATATAATTGAGCTTGATTATCAAATAGATCATGTACTTGATAAAATCTCAAATATTGAAAGTGAATTAACTCAAGGAGTGGAAGATTTTGGCATCGATTTCAATGAACTTCTAGAAGCCTCTGTTAAAAATGTTTCAAGATTTACAAACAGAAGAATAAAGATTAGTCAAAATGATTGAAGAATTCTGTAAAGATTTTGACTTTGAAATAAAGGGAAATATTGTTGAGATAAATAATGGATTTTATCTTTCTAACGAACTATTGGAAGAAGTAAGAAATAAAAATTCTGAAAAACCAAAAAATGTGGGAATTTTTCTTGGTGAAGTGAAAAAAGGTAGATTTTCTCCAAGTATCCCCCTCCTAAAAATGATCAATAAACATACAAAGAAAAAGATTATTGTTGATAAAAAAGCTGCATGGCTTTTCATATGTGGAAGAGACATTATGGAAAGATCAGTTATTAAGTCTGAAGTATCTAAAGGACTTTGTATTGTTCAGGATGAATCTGGAGATTTTTTAGGGCTTGCAAAAATTGAGAAGAAAAAAGATATATTTGCAAACAATGTTATTGATCTAGGAGATTATATTAGAAGAGAAAAATAGATCATTAAGGTTGATACCTATAATTTGATTGATTATTTTGTTGTTGATAATTGTTTTGTTGTTGAGAGTATTGAGCATTATACCTTTGCTGATATTGCTGCTGATAAGGATTCGCTGATCTATATTGACTATTTATCTGTACCATTTTCTGTACATAAAAATATACTTGTGTTAGGTTCGGAACAGATCTTATTTTCATGATTCCAAGATTTATAATCCCTGTTTTAAATAAGAGATCCAACATATTTTTTTCAATCTTTACTGATTGAACTTGTGAATAATAAACCATTAAAGATTTCTTTCCATGAAACTCTATTCTGTTTGAAAAAAATTGATAACGATAATTTGCAAATTCGACATAATTTTTTATTGATGTAGCAACTATGAGTATTATTATAGATATCATAACCAGTAAGGTCAAATAGAAAGGAAATGTTTTTTTTAATATGTAAAAATTAAGCCATACAGCCAAATAAAGAAACATACCAATAACTATCATCTTTAAAGTTTTGGGGAATAATAGCCTAGGTATTTTTGCATATACACTATACTGGGGGAGTTCCATGACATTATAAAGTATTTAAAGGTATAAAAAGATATTGGTAGATTCAAATATTCTATTGGTAAAATTTAAAAATAGATAGCTGATTCTCATTATTATGGGCTCGTGGTCTAGTGGCTATGACATCGCCTTGACTAAAATAAGTGTTTATTCATTTATTTTCAGAACGGCGAGGATCCCCGGTTCAAGCGATAACATGCAAATGTATGTATCTGAAAATCCGGGCGGGCCCATTATAATCCTAAAATTCTTATTCAAAAATTGATTATTATTTCAACATGTTTTTTTTAAATATCAAAATCTATGGATTCCATGGGTGATAATATGTCATTAGATAAGCTTTATGAGATAATAAAAGATGCAGATTTCCCTATAAATGATAGGAATGAGATGATGGATGTAATCGGAACAGAAATAATACTTTTTAAAGGAAAATATTTTGATGCAGAGGAGATTGCTGTTCATTTAAGAGGATATCCATTTCACAGCCCAAGTGATGTAATAAAAGCATTTTTAGAAGAGGAAGAAGAAGCATTCGATAAGATGAATGAAGGATACTTAGCAGATTTTGATGATATGATGATGGAAAGCTAAATAATACTATTTTGTTAATTTTTATCATCTATAATTTATCAATATCTATCTCATTTCCATCTACTTCGATAACTGGTTTTTTGAATACTTGATCTAAATGTATTATTGAATAGATGGTTCCACCCATCCAATGATTTGAACCAATAGCAATGTGTGCTGTTCCTAGAACTTTCTCATCGACTATTGTTGAACCGATAAGTTTAGCATTAGGATTGAGTCCTATTCCTAATTCACCTATTCTTTTTACACCCCAACCATATTTTGAGTTGTTCCACGCCCATTTCAGACTATCAAGAAGACTATGGACTCCAAAACTATCTCCTTCAATCTTTGTTATTTCTCCATCTTTTATCTTCATATTGAAGGGTTTATCAATAAGATTTGTTCGCTCGATTGTTCGTGAGCTTCCATCGATTACAACATTTCCCCACACTTGCTTTTTTCTTGGAGGAATATATACTTCTCCACTTGGGAGATTCCCTCCACTTCCAGGTTCATGATATAATCCATCAGCACTTATAGCAGTCTTTTTTTTTATCCCAATCCTTAGATCTGTGCCTATCTCTGTTGTGATCCTTACTTCATCACCTTCATCGAATATCTCTTTTAGCTTAGCGTGCTTCTTTGAAAGTCTCTTATAATCTATATCTAAAGTATTATATAGGAATTCTTCCATCTCATTAGTTATGAAACCAAGACTTGTTGTCGAAATAAAACGATGATTTTTTTCTTTGCAGAAACTTCTAAAACTATTGCCTAAATGTTTCATAGATCCAAATTTGTTTGATAGATTTGCAACTATGATATTATTTTCAGGTAGATTTTTCATAGCTTGTATAATTTCAGGATTTGCACTTTCCCCTCTTTCTTTTGGATTTTGAAGATATACTTTTGCATCAACACCTATATTTTCGCATGCAAGAAAATATTTTGCTGAAAGCTTAGTTGAAAGACCAAAATTTTCATGACCTGTATCGCCTATAACTATAACTTTTTCACTTATAGGTTTTAATGTTTGTCTTAACACATTTGAAAAAAGCCTTAATCTCTTTTTTGAGAAATTGAAATAATCTTTTTTTTCAAGGTAGTTGAAACTATCACGGAAATCCATCTTATTTTTGTAACTCCTTTATTATTTAAAAGTAATTATTTTGGAGTAACATTAATTTCAATTAATGACTTAGCTGCATCGGTTGCTAGCTTTTCTGTATTAATCTTTGATTCTTGATTTACTAAAATTTCTTCTTTAGATCTTGTTGCAGGATTTTTTGGTAAAAAAGGACAATCTATATCTTTTCTTATTGATATATCAAATGTATCTATCTGTCTTGCGATTTTTATTATATCATTTTTATCATGAGCTATTAAAGGTCTTAAGATAACCTTATCTGTTGCTTTATCCAAAGTTATCATATTTTCTAAGGTTTGACTTGCGACTTGGCCAATATTTTCACCAGTAAGAAGAAAACCTATGTTTTTTTCTTTTGCTATGATTTCAGAAACATTATACATCATTCTTTTACAAAATATGCATTGAAATCGATTTATGCAATTAGCCTTATATTCTAATTGAGGAGTTTCATGATCAATGATAAATAGTTTAAATTTTTTATCATGCTTATCACTTAGTTTCTGGATTATATCTATGACTTTTTTTCTTTGTATATTATTTGGTTTTGAGAATTGATTATCAAAAAAGATGAAACTTATGTTTAACTTATCCATCATCACAGATGCAGCCACTGGACTATCTATCCCACTGCTTATAAGACAAAGTGCACTTCTCATAACATTATAGAAAATTAATTAATTTAAAAAATTTGGGTTATCCATTATTAAACAATATCACTTAAATTTTCCATATCTAGTTCAGTATGATGAACTATTCTTGAATTAACCATTTCAAGTGCGGAATCTAAAGATAGTCTTTTTGGAAAATCAATTAATTCCATAGAAGATTCCATTAATTTTGTATCTCTTTTACTTCCTATTACTGTAGATTCATAATTTTTATCAAATAAGATTACACCATATCTATTCATAAAATTAGGTTCTTGAAAATCATAAGTTAATAGAGCACAAATATATTTTTCTTCCATGATACCACTAAAAAATAAGAAATATATAAAGTTTGCTAAAACTTATGTAGAACCTTATCAAAACCTATTATCTTATTATTTTCATCAAACCTTATTCCTTCTGATTCAAGAAGTTCTTTTTTTATTTGGATACTTTCACCACTTATTTCTCCAAAAAAGCCACCTATTGTTCCATCACTCTTAATTATTCTATGACAAGGGATGTTTCCTTTAACAAGATAACTTGAAGGATTTTTTTGCAATATTTTACCTATAAGTCGGTATGCCCTAATCCCAACACTATGAGCAAGTTCTTTATAGGTTATAACTTTTCCTTTTGGTATTTTTTTTACATTTAGAAAAACTTTTTCTTCCAAATTCATCTTGAACAGGTTTCGCAAAGCTCGTTCTTTTTTACTTTTGCTTTATAGAATTCATTATTATAAAGGTTAAACTTGGTCAATTCTGATTCAACTTTTTCCCCTGTTAAAATTTTTATAGCTGTAGCAACCTGAATTGCGCTAGTGACTCTAGCAGCACTTGCTAATACTCCTTGTTCCTTTGCCCTTCCTGTATCAATTGCTTTTGGAAAAGTACATCTTAAACATGGGCCATTCTTTGTAATTGGAAATATAATTCCTTCACTTCTAATAGTTGAACCAAAAATGAAAGGAATATCATTTTTTACTGCGTATTCATTTACTAAATATCTTGTCTCAAAATTATCCAATCCATCAATTATAAGATCCGAATCTAGTAAATCTAAACTATTATTATCGATCTTTTTATTGTGTATTTGTATTTCTACCTTTGAATTGATTTTTTTCAAGTACTTTCTTAAAGATTCTATTTTTAATTTCCCAATATCAATTTCAGAATATAATGTTTGTCTTTGAAGATTAGATAATTCTACAAGGTCAAAATCGATAAGAATTAATTTTTTTACTCCAGAACGCACTAATATTTCAGCACTTGAACTACCTAAAGCCCCACAACCAACTATACAAATAGTTGAGAATCCTAATTTTTTCTGTGCATCTTTTCCAATAAATTTTTTCTGACGTGAATACCTATCCATAATTAATAGTAAAAATATTTTATTTAAAAACTAATCGTTAGGGTCATATTTTTTATAATCATGAGGACTATATTTTTTAAAAAGATTGAATCTTGCATAAAGAAGCCCATTCTCTTCATCTATCGTTAAATTATATGCACAGATAGGAAGATCAGCAAGATCCTCTCCTAAATTTAAATTATCAATAAATACATCCATTGGAGAAAAAGAATAAGTATTTTGAAAGGTCATAGAAACTGAACCAAGATTTGTCAATCTTTTTATTTTGCCATCTTTTGAAACCCAAGATCCATTGATAAAATGTATTTCTTCTGGACCTTTCATTATAATTTTTTCAAGAGGATCTAAAAAATTATTTGGTTGAGATTTTGAATTCATCACATAAATTATTGATTTAGAAATATATAAATCTATTCAATTGCAATCATTATTGCATACTTCATAAAAACCGCATTGTCCTGTTCGCCATTTGCATAGCGGACTTGTCTTTTTAGGATAATCACATTTATCATTACTTTGCGTATGCATGTGTGCTTGTTCTATCTGCAAAAGAGTTTCACGTAAAAGGTCTTCATCAACCGTTATGGTTTCAGTTTTTCCACCGAATTTAAGATAGATTATACCTGCTTTATCAGGAATCCTTCCATGTTTTTCCTGTATCAAAAGACTATACATTCCAAGCTGAAATAAATGTTCGTTCATGTTCATCTTTCCGCTTGTTTTGTAATCTAAAACAATCAAATCATTTCCTTCTTCTTTTTGTACATCTATAAATCCTCTAACACCTAAATTTGTACTCGCTATCTCCTCTTCGATCCTTGTAGGTCTAAATTTCTCAAAACCTTCAATAAAATTTCCAGTGATAGAATTCGTAACATATTCAACATAATCCATTAACATCATTATAGTTTCATCATGAAACTTTTTTATTTCAGCATCACACATAGATAATGTTTTTAGTTCTTCTTTTCCTTCTTTCCATGCCTCATCAAACTGGTTCCGAATTATCGCTTTTAAAGTTAAAACCAAATCAGGTTGAGTAATTATTATTTCAAGTTTTTCTTTTTCGATGGAAAAAAAATTCTCCAATGCAGTATGTGCCGCTTTTCCACGTATTGCGTAGATATTTGTTCCTTCATCTATGCACTCAATATATTTATAGAAATATTTTCTTGGACACTGTTTTAAAGTCTTTATGCTTGATGCGCTTTGAACCCTATTTTTTTCAGTTATCACTCTTGGCATACTGTTTATCAGAAGATTTAGTTCCATATATTTTTGGTGTTTGTATTCCTTTTTATTTATTCCTATTCTTAAGAAGTTATGTTAATAATCTTATTGATCATATAAGGTGCTATCGCAGTAATTATAAGAATTATAAGCCACACCCTTCCTTTAAGGACATTATAATCCATCAATAATCTTTCCCAAGTATGCCCTGCAACGTAATGGCCAAATATGAATTCAAATATTATTGTCATTAAAACCCATGCTATCCCTATCCAAATTGATTGATACGATGTTGGACTAGTTAATTTTATGAAAATATAGGTCACAAGTATTATGACAATTGAAAATATTATTGTGCTTATCTGATGTGCAAAAAGTTCATCGATCTTTTTTCCATATGTTGTATCCCTTATGGTTCCATTTATTATCGCGAGGATTGCAAATAACACCCAAGTTACCAAAGAAAAAATTATTATTCTAAATTCCATCATTTTCCTATCGTTTTATATATTTAAATAATTTTTTGAAAATAATGGTTGTTACAAAAGAATACTTCATAAGAGGGGGATTTTTAGTTATAGGTTTTATTATTGGGAGAATTAGTATGGCTATTCAGTGTGATTTTTTCATTCCTAAAAAGAAAAGAAGAGATAAACGTTCACATATTGGTAAAGCATTATTTATTAGAAGATAAATTATTTTTTAATAAAATTACCTACTTGATCTTGAAGGTCTTTAAGTTCCTTGTTTCTTTTCACTGAAGTTGCAAGAAGCATTCGGTTTTCATCCTTCAATCTTTCTATTTCCTTGTCCCGTTTTAATATTTCTTCATGAAGATATTCTTTTACTTTTTCATGTTCTTCTTTATCAATTTTTTCTTCAGTCATTCTTAATCTTTAATTTTTCTTATTTTTATAGCTTTTCAAAATGAGATACTTTTATAAAAAAAAAGATAATCTTACATCCTGGTGATATAATGGCATTATTTTCGCATAGTTATGTGCATGACCTAAAAAAACTTGTTGATAAGGATACAGCATTCAAGATTGCTGAACCAGATAATAAGAGAGCAAAAGAATTGATTAAATCATTATTTGAGTATGCAAAAGATGTTACTTCTGATGATCATAATCTTATTAAATTCTTAAACCATTTTAAAATTCATGCACAAACAGTAAAATTTAATTTAGAAAATGCCCATATAGCAACAAAAGAAAGTATGAAAGAGACAAGAGAAGCAGCAAATAATCTTGTTCATTATGCAAATGAAATCCATAATTATAGAGAACGATTTGATAAGACCTTAAAAAGAATTGAAAAATAGAATTATTTATAGAAACATCCAAAATGAAAACATTTTATTTAGTTACTAGCAATCAAGGTAAGATTGATCAGATCAATCAATTCTTATCAAATCTGACAGATAACATCAAAATTGAGATGATGAAATTAGATTTTCCTGAACTAAAAGGTGAAACCCTTGAAGAAACTGCATTGAATAAGGCAAAAACTTGCTATGATATGATTAGGAAAGATGTTATAGTAAGTGATACAGGTCTTTTCATTGATGCTTTAAATGGCTTTCCTGGAGTTAACACTGCAACCACTCTTTCAACTATAGGTAATGAAGGACTACTTAAACTACTAGAAGGAGAAAAGAATAGGAATGCTAAATCATGTGTCTCTTATGCTATTGTTACAAAAGAATATCAGGAAATTTTTAGTGCAGAATCAAACATATTTATTACTGATTCTATTGGAGGAAGTAAGGGTTATGGTTGGGATAAGATTGCAACCGACAAAAAGGGTGTAAGATTTAGTGAGGATGAAAGTAATGAAACAAGACTCTTTCCCTATAGAGAAGCTTTAAGGAAATTGGTTGATTTCATTGAAAATAAATAGGATCTAGATAAGATGAAACAGGATAAAAAGATTTTTCTTGCAAGCAAGAGTCCTAGAAGAAAGGAGATACTGAAGGATATGAGTCTTGATTTTGAGATAGTTGATAGTGATTATGAGGAAGATAATAGTGTTGAATCAGACCCAGTTAAGCTTGCTAAGATTCATGCTCTTGGTAAAGCTAAAGGTGCGTTGAAATATGTTGATGAAGGTATTATTATTGGTTCTGATAATTTTGTTGTTCTTGATGGAAAGCAGATGCATAAACCTAAAGATAAAGATGATGCAAGAAAAATGATTGAATCCCTTAGTGGTAAGACTCACGAGGTTATTTGTGGGATTGCTATAATAGATAAGTTGTCTGGAAAAGAGGTTGTTGATACGTCTGTTACTAAAGTGACTTTTATTGATCTTAGTAAAGAAGTTATTGATAGGTATATTGAAGTTGCAGATTATATTGGTAAAGCGGGTGCTTATGGTGTTCAGTCTGAAGCTAGTGTTTTTGTTAATAAGATTGAAGGTAGCTTTACAGGAATTGTGGGCATATCAAAGGAACTTCTTTTAGAGATGTTAAACAAATTTGATTAAATATTAAGTTTAATTACTAAAAAATTATTTAAATAAGTTCTTTTGTTTTAACTTTATGAAAAAAATAATATTTATTTTTACTATCCTTTTTTTACCTGTCGTTTTTGGTATCAGCCAAGACCCTGGTTGCTATGCTGGAAGTGATTATTATGTTTTCAAATATCAAGATTTTGCGCCTGAATTTACTGCTTTATATGATGATACAGATCTTTATTTTGATATTGATAATGATGGAGTATGGGAATATAAGTCAAATATTGATGCTTTTGAAACCTATAATGCTGAACTTAATTGGAAGCTAAAAGATAATAGCTATGTTCATTCATCAAAACCTATTGTTTACAATCAAAGAACATTTGAGCTTGATGGTTCTTTAGGTACAAGTTATGGATATGCTTGTATTCCTCCAATAGACAGCCTCAAATATGAATTGATATTGCCTGAATTAAAATCTACTGATTTTACTTGGAATATCATATCAAAGAATGCTTCGTTGAACATTCTTGGTTCAGATGGAAGTCTTAAAAAAGTTGATATAGAAGATAGTTATGATCTCTATGTAAGGGCAGATCATACTACAAGCGATGTTTGGTATATCAATAGCACTAAACCTTTATTTGCTATATCAAATAGTGGTTCAGTTTCTCATCTTGGAACTGATTTTTTTAAGGTCGCACCTGGCATAACCTATATTGGTGTAATTGAAGATGAAACCAATATAAAAGTTGATGAAAATGGTGATGGAATCTTTGAATCTGGAGAATATCTAGATACTGGTCTTCATAGATTTAGTTTCACTGCAGGTTCAAGAATAAAATCTAATAAAAAGATAGGAGTGTTTGAATCTCAAGAACCTGTTCCTGATTATTATACTAGAGATATTACTTCTGCAATTCTTGCTGATAGTATAAATGATGAATTGTTTGTCAAGATCCATGAGAAAAACAGAGTTTTTATCACAGGAGTGTTTAATGATGATGAAGGTTTTCTTGTTACTGATTTTGAATATGAAAATGAAAATTATACAGGTGATGAAGGTGTTGTTTCAAATAGTGTTGAAAGATTAGGTTTTGAAGGATCTGGATTTGTAAAAGCGAAAAGACCGGTCACTACTTTTTTCAATTATAATAGTGGAAGATATGCATATCAAAGACCCTTTCAAACCATTGAACCATATATCAGTAGTTTTTCCAAACTAAAATTTTTAGGATTAGAAGATGATGCAATAATAAATGTTAGAGCATTCAATCCCACAATAAGAACTCTAGAGGATATTGAAGTAACAATAAATTTTATTGATTATTTCACTGATGAAAATATTGAGTATAGGATGTCTATTAAAAATCTTGAGGATGATAGTATAATTGAAGGCCCTATTACCTCAAGTGTTACTCCAATTGATCTTGGAGGTATAAGAGAATTTAATATTGATATAGATCGTTTAGAACCTAATCAATATGTTGATATTGATTATACAATAATTACACCTCCAATTGAAGGTATCTATTCTTTTCCTCCTGCGAATATGAAGTTTAAATCTGAAATATGGTATGTTAATTGATTAGTTAGAATTTTCTTTAATCTAATGTAAAAATATAATATAAAAATAAAGAAATTGATGATTTACCTATTCGAAATCATCATCTGATCCTGCTGAAGGAACAGATCTTTCAATAGTTGCAAAGCTTGGGGCTATAACTATATAATCATCACCGAATGCTGCAATTTCACCTTCAATTGCACTGGTTGTTTTCTTTAGCTTATTTACTGCTCTTTTCAATTCAACCATGTCTTTTTCTTTCAAAGGTTTTATGTTAACTAAAGCGATTGTGTATCCTTCTCTTAATGAATCAAGTATTTGTTTAACATCTGAGAAATCCTCTATTGTGAATGGTTTAACTATAACTTTTTGATTCTTATCGAATGAGACATCTGTATTCAGCTCTAAGTATTCGTTTTCTATCTCGTCATCTTCATCTTGAGCTGACATCTTTGTTTTTATTTTATCAATAAATCTTTTCATACTAAATTCCCTCCGGTAATTTGTACACAAAAGGTGCAAACAACTGAAGAAGTTTCTTTCTTCAATGTTCAGAAGATTATTCTTCTTGAACTTTTAGTGTGTTTTTTGCCTCCATTAGGTTGCAAGCCCACCTTTATTATTTGATTACCCTTCAAGTTTATAAATGTTACGCTTGATTCGCTTTTTAGAGGTGAAGAGCTCCTTTTGCACAAACATCAATATGATTATCAATCAATATTTTTGTACCTTTCAAAACCTCTTCATCTACCATTTTCAATATATTTTTCTTAAGAAATTTCAAATCCAATATGT
Organism: Candidatus Woesearchaeota archaeon; assembly: GCA_002867475.1. Classification (GTDB taxonomy): domain Archaea; phylum Nanobdellota; class Nanobdellia; order Woesearchaeales; family BM511; genus BM511. The sequence goes on along the minus strand of PKTL01000063.1, from coordinate 10,652 downwards.
TTGTCAATCCTCCTCCAAAAACAATAATTTCAGGATTGTAGAAATAACAGACTTGAGATACTAATCTTGAAAGGTTATGATGCCAAGATTTCAATTGGTCTTTTGTAGCGTTTTTTGAATCAAAGCTTGCTCCTGCAATCAAGTCTTCATATTCTTTTCCATCAAAAATCTTCCCATGACCTATTTCCCCAGCATATCCTGAGTTACCACTATAGATCTTATTATTGATAATTATACCTGCGCCGACACCAGTTCCTATTATTATACCAACTAGATTTTCTACATCAAATTCTTTTGATTTGGCAAGAGCAAAACAGTTTGCATCATTTCCTATTATTATTTCTATACCTCTTTTTTTAAATTCCGATATAAAATTTGTATCTTCAAGTTTTGGTATATTTGGAGCTAAAGTCACCATTCCTTTTTTTGTTATGACTCCAGCAAAGCTTATTCCTGCTTTGTTAGATCCCATATTTAATATCCCTTTTGAGACCTTATCATAGAATTCTTTTGAAGATTTTTTAGGTGTTAAGAATTGTATTCTTTTTGAATCTTCAGATAATATTAGGGTTTTTGTTCCCCCAATATCGACTCCTATTTTCATATTAATACCAATTATTTTTTAAGATCTTCTTTAAGTCTCTCTATTATCTTGACTTCAAATGGATCTGTTTCGTTCATTATCGCAAGATAATATGCTGTCCAGTCCCCTATCACTAAAGTGCTGAATATCCTTGTTAGATAACAATCCCCTTTGATCCCTATCTCTGTTACTTCCACCCCTGCATCTTTTATTATCTTTTTTGATATGTCCATATGTTTTGAAACTCTTGGATGCTCTTTTTCATCTCTAAGAAGTATGACATAATAATCATCAAGAGAATTTTGATACATATTTATCTCATTGTGGTTAAGACCTGGAAATACATCATAAAACGCAGGTATCTTTGCTGTCTCGTTAAAATTTATCTTCCATTTCCATGCAACATGACTAAGCCTTGTCGATGCATAAATCAAAGGAATCTTTCCAGATATCTTCATTGCGAGATTTTTTCCCATGGTTTCAAAATCAGTCTTCAGTGCATTTACCAATTTTTTTATATTATCTTTTTCTTCAGGTATTATCTTTGAATTTTCAAGTACTGTAAGAAGTGAAAAAAACATCAATCCATATCCTTGCCTTGGAGCTAAACCTGGAATAACAGGAATATGTTTTCCTTTATTGAATTCAGCCAGATCTTTTAGTTTCCCACCACTTGACATAGTGATTACTTTTGCACCAGTTTTTGCTGCTTGCCTATACATACTAAGAGTCTCTTCAGTATTTCCTGAATAGGATATTACAAAAACCAAAGATTCTTTATCTACAAAGGAAGGAATATCATAATCTTCTATTACATAGATAGGTATATGGAAATCGTTTAAATATTGTTTCAATAGGTATCCTGGAAGAGCGCTTCCGCCAAGACCTAGGATTATTATCTTGTTTATTTCTTCTATTATACTTACATCTTTTGCAGCGTCTATTCCTTTGAATATTTCACTTTGAAGGTTTAGAAGGTTTCCTCTTACATCATGAGGATCTAATTCTTTTATCAATTCATCATAATCTGTCATGTTTCCACCTAGGATTTTATATACTTACTTAGTATATAAACTTGATGGTTGCACTTTAAAAATTAGAAAGGCTCTTCTGTGATTTATCATATCTTTCAAGTCTTTTTGGTGGATTAACTTTTTTAAATTTGAAATTCCAATCTTCAAGCATTTTTTTTGCATTAGTACTTATATCTGGTGCTGCAATTATGCCTGTTACTTTATGTATACCTTTTAGTTCTTTCATCTTTTCAACATATCTTCTAAGTTGAGTTACACAAGATAGTCCTGCAGTGTAACGTTTACATTCTATAATTACCATTTCCCCTTTTCCATCATGACCAAATACGTCAATAAACCCATATTTTGTATGTTCTTCTCTACTAAGAGGTTTGAAATCCTTACTAATAAGTTCTGGATTATCATAGATCATATCACTCATATCTTTCTCATTTCCTTGAAGGACAAGTTTTTGTCCATCTTCAAGCTTTCCTCTCATAATACTATATGCTCCCCAAATTTCTATCTCTAAAAAATCTTTATATTTCAGGTTTTGGCTTGTTATCTCAAGATGTTTTCCAACTTTTTGTATGTTTATTTGGCTTCCATCTTTCATATAATTTATAGGAGTGTTGCCAACTGGCTGATGTACAAGCAAAGTATTATCTGACTTAATTACAATAAGCCTATCTCCTTGTGGAAGAAAGCTCTCAGCTCTACCACTATAGTTTATCTTGCAATTACAATAGAAAGTCAATACTTCATTTGCATTAAGTGCTGACTTAAATTCATCAATGAAATGATCAAAATCGATTGGCATGCTTTAATCGAAATTATAATTAATTATAAATGTTTTTAATAATTAAAAAAAGAAAAAGAAAAAATTTTAATATGAACAGTTACAGTAAAATAATATGGAATTAACAAGCATGCAAAAAGATATATTACTTGAAATTGGCAATATAGGGGTTGGAAACTCAATTAATTCTCTTTCTAAAATCATGAATGAATTAGTAGATTTAAGACTTCCAGATTTAAAAATAATAGAAAAAGATGAATTTGTAAATAACTATGGAATTTCTTCAATTATAATAAATTCAAAAATAATTGGAGATCTAAGCGGTAACCTTTCTTTTATTTTCTCAAAAGAAGAAGCCCTAAAATTTATTGAAATAATGACTATGGTACCAATTGGAAGTATCAAAGAAATAAATAGTATGGGGCAAAGTGCATTGATTGAATTAACAAATATTATTTGTGGATCTTACCTTAGTGCTATGAGTGACTTTTCACAATTAGAATTATTGCCAAAACCGCCTGAAATAATGAAATTTACAGACAATAGTAGGATTTCTGAATTTATAGGAGATAACAAAGGGATAGAATTAAATACTGAATTCAAAATATTTAATGAAAGTTTATCTTCTAAGATGGTCTTAATGATAAATGAGAAATATATGAACATGATTATTGAGATTGCAAATGAAAAATTGATAGAATATTCTTTCAAAAAATAAATATTTATATATTCAATACTTAAAGATGATATGATGGAACTCAATAATATACAAAAAGATATGCTAAAAGAAGTTGGAAATATTGGTATTGGTCATGCAGCTACTGCACTATCAAAGCTGGTCAATAAACAAGTAAATATTGATCTTCCAGATCTTACTATAAGAACAATTGAAGATCTTACAGCGAATTGTCCTGCAGGTTATCTCATAAACTGTAGCATACATGGTGAAATTGAAGGAAATCTCGCATTTATTTTCACTAAAGAAGATGTTTTAAGGATTGCTGAAATATTAACAATGTCTGAGAAGGGATCTATTAAAGCTATTGATGAGATGTCAAAAAGTGCACTCAGTGAACTCGTAAATATTTTAAGTGGGGCATATTTGAGCAGCCTATCAGACTTTATAGGTTTTAACCTTATGCCTAACCCTCCTATGTTCATTGATGGTAATATATGCGATGCTATCAAACTTATTATTGAAGAAGGTCAAGAAATATTAGAAGTGCAAACAACTTTTATAATAGCTGAAGATAATGTTAGCAGCAGGATGTGCTTAATACTTCCTAAAGAGGGTATGGATAAAATAATAAATGCATTATCATAATGGCAAAAACCCAATCCAAAATAGCATCAATTGCAAATCTTTTAGGTAATATTTTTCTTTTTGTATTAAAGATTATTTCAGGATTAATATTTTCAAGCATGGCTATGATTGGAGATGCAATAAATAGTCTTAGTGACATATTATCAAGTGCGATAATACATTATAGCATTAATATATCTTCAAAAGATGCTGATGAGAATCACCCATTTGGCCATAGCAGAAGTGAACCGATTGCCGCACTAATCAGTGCACTCATAATGTGGGTTTTAGCATTCCAAATATTCCAAAATGGAATAATCCGGATAATAAACAAGGAAACCTTAAATTTTTCTCCAATCCTAGTAAACATATTAATATTTACTATGATATTGAAATTTTTCTTGTTTCTTTATAGTGATTACGTTTCAAAAAAAGAAAAAAGTCCGGGATTGAAAGCAGGAGCATATGATAATCTTAATGATATTCTCATATCTCTTATAGCACTTATTGGAATTCTTATCAATCATTTCTTGAATATTTATTGGTTTGATACTTTAGCTGGATTCATAATCGCTGCTTGGATAATAAGAGTTGGATATAAGCTTCTACGTGAGAACATAGATTATTTAATGGGGAAAAAACCTGATAAAAGGCTTATTGAAGAATTGAAACATGAAGCAAAAACCATCAAAGGAGTTGAAGGACTTAACGACGTTTTTGCCCAATATCTTGGTAGCCTCATCCAATTAGAGATACATGTTGAAGTTGATAAAAAATTAAAATTGGAAGAAGCACATGACATCGGGAAAAAGGTAAAACTTAAGCTTGAAGAAAGAAAGGATATAAATAATGTATTTGTTCACATTGATCCAAAATAGTATTTGATAAAATGGTTAATTATTATACATATAGATTGAAAGAACTTCCAAAAAACATTGATGAATTTGAAATACAAGATCTTCCTATTGAACTTTCTAATGGAGATATATTAATAGCTTTTATTGCTGGTTCAATGAAAGTTCTTGGTTCTTATATAGTTTCAGATAATAAAGCAAATATTGAAAATAAAATAGAGAATATGAAACTATCAGACTTATATGAATGTTTTAGTTTCATAACTTAGATTGGTGAAAGAACATATAAGATTTTTGCAAAACCTGTAAGAGAGATATCAAAAGAAGACTATACAAATATATTGTCAAAGGTTTAATGCTTGTAATCTATGAAATTCTTCTGCTCTTCCATATAAAAACTATCTTTATTCACAAATATATACTCATCTGGCCAATCTTTTTTCATGATCCCATTTTCGATATTTATTGTTGGAAGATAGTTATGATGGACCCGTAAGCTTTCAGAGATTCTAAAAGTAGATATATCCATTATAGCATCACTACCAAAATTCTTCTTAAAGCTAGGTATCACCTCACCATTGAAACATTCTACAAGTTCTGTTTCAGTTTTTGCATTCAATATTACCATCAACGCGAAATGACCATCTTTTTCACCAAGATATGAAAGAGTTATATGTTCTGGATAGAATTTTTTTAGTTTCACATCTGAAAGATTTTTTTTTAAGAATTCGGCCTTTGTGATTCCTGCTTTAAACTTTATAATATATAACTGCTTTGCATTATGATCTTCTGTTCCAGTCTGTCCATGATGTACTGAAGTATAATAATGGATTATTCCAAGTTTTTCAAGATTTTTCCTTTTTCTGTTAACAGTCATAACAGGTATTTTTGTAATTTTAGAAATTTTGTTATCACTATTTCGTGGATTTTTGATCAATTCTCGTATGATTTTGACTTCATGTTCATCTAATTTTACCATTATTTTTTCCTTTTTGTTATATTTGTAACATATTATATGGAATACATTTATAAATGTTTCTACCTATATGTATCGTCATAGTAAGGTGACAAAAACATAGTCAGAGAGAAAATGGCGCAACAAGAAACAAATATTGGCACAGTAACTAGGGATGAATTTAATAGACGTCTCCATGAAAATTTTGGAGAAGAAGCTAAAAATGGAACAAACCTAGAAAAAGCATTTTCTGATATACAAAACTATCTATTTTCCAATAAAACTATTGAATATTCTAATCCTTTATTTGATAAATTAGTAAATAGCCAGTACATAAAAAAAGTTAAAACTCAAACACCCATACTATTGCAATCTGTTATAGGATATGAAAACCAGGATTTTTTTGAACAAGGAAAATTTCTTTTCTGGATGAAAAATGAAGAAGATTTAATCCCTATATATGAAGCTATAAAAGATAAAACCGCAAGATATGATGGAAAATCAATAGTAACTAATAATAAAAAACACCACCTTTTATTTGATAATGGACATGCTACATTAACTATTGATGAAGGTGATTTTATAAGAACAATAAACTATAGCCTTAATGATTATATTGAAGAGAATCGATTTGATCAAAAGATTATTGAAGAACAGAATAAAACTTCAATTCCAAAATTTATTAACGCAATAGCCATATATTTTGGGAGACATTAATCAAACTCACCTAATGCATAATCACAGTCTCTGTCCCCATCATTATCTGTATAGAAACCGCAAAGACCTGGATAGGAATCTTGTTGTATCCCATAAGGACATTTGAATACAGGCTCATCATTTATAATATAATTATCGATTGCTACTCTAACCATATCTGTTTCAAAATTAGGAACAACATATTTGATCTCTTTTAAAGGCGTGTTTGGATCAATATCATAAGGTATATGAGAAATCTCATATAATTTTGTAAGTGCTATTCCTGATTCTTTTGCTACATCATTTGGAGTCATCCAACCTTTTATCTGATTTGTATCAAATCCATTGCTTGTCTGTAAAAGATCCAATTCATCTATCTGCCAAGGTGTAAAGATCATTCCTAATAATATAACTGTGAAAAAGGGTGTTAACAAGAAAATAGGATATTTATTTGGAGAAATTATCATTTATTTTTTCCTCCAATCTCTAAGGATAATGCATTAACTGGGCAGATATTTACACATTTTAAGCAATCTATGCATTCAACATCTTTTACTTTTGATTTTGTCATTATCTCGCAATTCATTGGACAATTCATATCACACAAAGTACATTCTGTGCACTTTTTTTCATCTCTTGTTATTTTTGTAGGACTAAGTAAAGCCAAGATGTTTATCTTTGCACCAAGAGGACAAGCATATTTGCACCAAAATCTATCTATGAATAAAGACCCAATAATAACTAGTAATAAGCTTAGATATGCTAGAATTTTTTCTGTTTCAAAATCATAGATTAGACCTTCACCAAAGTGGAAGAGAGTTATGAAGGGATCGTAGGCTCGAAATACTAAGCTTGCAAATACATAACTAGCATAGATTATCCAAATGAGAAATAAGTATTTTACAAATCTCAAATAAAAGTCAAGTTGTTTACTAACATTTATTTTTGGAATCTTCAGTTTTCTTGCTAGATTGCTTATCCACTCTTGAAATGTTCCTAAAGGACATATCCAACCACAAAATCCTTTATTTGAGATTATTACTGCAAGCACTAAAGCACCAAATATTATAAACGTTGAGATCTGTATCCTTGGAAGAAAGTTTCCAGTAAAAATATATGTGAGTACAGATTCCACAGCGCCAAACGGACAATATGCATCAACTGCGGCGGCTTCTCTTCCAGAAATAACCATGTGTCTTATTGCAATAAATGAAATTAAAGCAAAAAAGAATAATTGAACTGAATTTTTTATGATCTTAAATCTTTTAAATTCTGATTTTTTGCTTTTTTTTAGTTTCATAATCAATTCCGGTTTCGTTTCATTCTTGCAATCATAGTTTCAAGCTTATCTATCTCTCGTATGAATTTAAGTTTTTCATTATCATAACGGTCAAGATTTTTTGCATGCTTTGTAAGTTCAAAATCTGATTCTTTTATCTTATTTGAAACATTGATTAATCTTTGTATCTCTTTTGAGAAAAGATCATAACTCTTAGATATATTTTCAGTAAGTTCATTTATTGTTTTTTGAGCTTTATTATAATCCACTTTCTCATTTTTTAAAGAATCTGAAACTTCTTTCAATGATTTTTTCAATTCATTAACTGCATGATTATGAAGGTTCGCTTTAGATAGCTTGAAAGTGTCTATCTCTTTTTTTAATTCTTGATTTGATATAGTTATATCTTTTATAGTTTTGTTTAGTTCTATCAAGGATTTTTCTTGAATGTTTTTCAGTTCCTTTATTTGTTTTGAATGATTCTTTATCTCTTTTTTTGACTCATCAAAATCATTAGATAATTCTCTAACTACTTTGGTCTGTTCTTTTACTGCTTTTGTCAATTCACCGAGTGACTCTTGAACCTTTAGAACATCTTTTATCTTTGATATAACCATACTGGAATTCCAAAAGAACTTATTTAAATGCTTTTCTAATAATATTCTATTCGACTAAAATGAAAATTTTCCGGTTTTTTTCTAAAAACTCATTTTAAATAATTTTTATTCATTTACTTAATGGAAAAATATTACTCTTTTGGAGATAAAGGAAGCTATTCTGAAATGGCATCAAAAAAGCTTTTTCCAGATAAAGAAATTATATTACTTCCAAGTTTTCAAGAAATATATGATAAAGTAATTGAAGATAAAAATAGTGTAGGTATTTTACCATTTTATAATACAACGACGGGTTTAGTGCCTTCTTTTAAAGAATTGTTTAATGCTGAATTTAATGATGGAACATTAGAATTAAAAGATGACTTATCCACACTAGTAGATATATATTATTTAGATATAACTTTTGATCTAATACACCTAAAAAAGTATGAAAATGAGATGAATATCGAAAAAATATTCAGCAACCCAGTTGCATATAAACAATGCACAAATTATATCTTGAATAATTTTCCAAATATTGATATATCAAAGGATTATTTAATTAAGGGTAAAGAATTTAATTTTTGCAATCCTAAAGCAGTAAATGAACTTTTTAACCACATAAATAATAATTATGCTTCTATTTCACCCTCGCACCTATCAGATGAAGCTAAATTTGATATTATTGAAAGAAATATAAATGATCAAAAAGATAACAAAACTTATTTTGCGGCTTTTTTAGGAAAATCCTAATTACCCATTATTTTTTTTTCAATCCTATGAGCATCTTCAATTATAGTCTCAAAGATTTTTTGTGCAAGATCGGGATTAACACCTAATTTTTGTGCTAATTCTCGTTTTGCTTCTATTATTTCTTTTTCACGTTCTGGTTGATACCTTTCAAGATTATTTTCATCTTTATATTTTGCAACTTTAGGTATAAAAGTCATTCTTTCTGCTAATATATATAATAAAGCTGTGTCTAATCTATCTAAATGTTCCCTTATTTCAATCAATTCCATTTTTAACCTCTAATTCATAATTTATATCCTAATAATTTTGCATTTATAACACTTTTTGTTAATGCATACCCTGGCAATCTACCATTTCTTAGATTACCATCAACTTCACATTCACCAATCGAATATATATTATTAAATCCTTTAATTTTACTTTCTAGGTTTGTATCAAATCCCCCATTGGTATAATGGACTGTTGGAAATATCTCTATTTTTGAATTTGAATCTGAAAAAAAAACTTTTTCTCCATATGAATATAGGTTATTAATTACATCCAAAATATCTTGAAAATTTTCATGGTAATCATCATTTTTAATTTCGTTTCTGAATTTACCAGAAAAAATTGGTTTATTCTCTGAATTGATGAATTCACCATTAGAAACATCGCTTCCAATTAAGATATCTCTTCCTTGATTTATACCAAAAGGATGGTAAAATAAAGATCCGTTATTTCTTTGATATATTTCATAATTTTTATGCAAACCATATGAGGAATATCTCACATTATTAGTTCTACTGAAACTCCCACCCATACCACCTATTGCTAAAACAAGATTTTCACAATCATATATCCCATTTGAAGTATATAGAGTTATTCCTTTTTGAGTTTCTTTAAATGAATGAACTAAATTTTTTGTTTCTATTTCTAAATCTTTTTGAATTCTTGAAAGCAATACTAAACCTCCCCTCACATTTTTGTTTTTGCTATTTACTATTAGACCGAATGATTTTTCTTTATATTCTAAATCCAATTCATCGAGAAAATCAACAACCATCTCTTTATTTGATTCAATCTGATTTATTTTTTCATATCTTATTCCAACATTTAAGCAACCTTCTTTAAAATTTTTATCAGGTACACGAAAATGACCATAACTTAAACTTGTAGTATTGCATAACGGATTTTTTTTATCTGTCAATATAAGATATTCACCATTTCTTTTATTTAATTCATAAGCTAGAGTACTTCCAGCAATACCTGATCCTATTATGATGGTTTTATATTTTACCATCAATGACATAAAGAGAATTATTTTAAAATGGATTTATACAAAAAAATCGGAAATGTTTCGAAATATTGATTAAAGGTATTTACCTAAATTAAATAAATCAAAAAACAGAAATAAAAAAATTATTTAGTTAGAATTCTTATCTTGTCAGCTCTAATTGGATCAAGTTCAAAGTCTTTTATCCCTTTCTCTTTAGCGTATGCTTTAGCTGCTTCTTCTGTTTTGAAGGTTTTTGGTCTTGGAGCTCTTTTTCTTCCAATGTTTACCATCCTTCTTAATTGTTTTGGACTTGTTTTTCTTGCCATATTAATATTCCTCGATTAATGTGATTATGAATGAGGAGGAAGGGGTTCGAACCCTCGTAGACACTAAGTCAACAGGTTTCTTCCACCTAATAGATGAATTTCATCCATCAGAGAGGCCTAAGCTTGGACATCAAGACAAGAATTCATGTATTGATTCTGTCCCGTTTGACCACTCCGGCACCTCCTCATAAAAAACGATTCAGAATTCTTCGTCGTTTTTCAAAATTTCGAAATGGGACC
>PKTL01000062.1 GCA_002867475.1 Candidatus Woesearchaeota archaeon | reverse complement strand
TGCTAAAAGCAGCTATACAGTTTTGAAAAGTATCTGAAAACTTTACATTTTGCTTCACAGTTTTTAAATAGTCTAGAAAGAAAAGATTCTGGTAAACTCCTCCACCTAGCTCAACTTTAGTCATTGTTTGAATCAATGCTTACTTTTCGTAAGGGTTATAAAAAAGAAAATTCTAACACCTATTTTGTCAAGTATAACCGCTCGTGGAAAAAAAGATTTGCGATAAGATTTTTTGCTCCCCGTTTCCTTGTTTTTTTAGATTGTTTAAAAAGTGGCTTGTTTTAGGGGATTTTGAAATGATAGTTTACAAAGTTAGAAGAGGTGCAATTTACACCTTTTTTTACAAAGCTTTACAAAAGAGTTGACAGCCATTTATAGTAAAGCTTTGTATTTTTCTGATAAAATTTATCATAATTATAAGGAGTTTTCAAATGAAACCATTTATGCATAGTCTTATTTTCTCGTTTATACTTATCATCTTCACAACGACAACTCTTTTTGCAAATGAGCTCAATCAAAAGATAGAAGAAATTTTTAGCAAAGCAGATACCAATGCAACCTTTGTGCTTTATGATATGCAAAAGCAAAAGCTAATCATCCATAATCAAGCAAGAGCTCAAAAAAGATATACACCTGCATCAACTTTTAAAATTGCAAATTCTTTAATAGGATTAGAAACAAAAGCCGTTAAAAATATAGATGAACAAATACCATATCGTGGACCAGAGAATCCATTTATTGCAAGCTGGAAAGAAGATATGGGACTACGAAAAGCAATAGCCATTTCAAATGTGCCTATCTATCAAGAACTAGCCAGAAGAATTGGTTTGGAAAGAATGAAACATTATTTAAAAAGTTTTGAGTATGGAAACGCTGATACAGGAGAGATAATAGATCGTTTTTGGTTAGATGGACCACTCGAAATTAGTACTCTTGAGCAAGTGGAGTTTTTGAAAAAATTAGTAAAAGAGAAACTTCCTGTCTCCAAAGAGGCTCAAAAAGATGTAAAACAGATTTTACTGCTTGAAAGTGCTGATGATTATAAATTGTACGGAAAAACTGGTTGGCAAAATGCACCAGATAATGGAATAGGTTGGTTTATTGGCTGGATTGAAAATGCTGAAGGCAGTTATATTTTTGCTTTAAATATCGATATGAAAGGTGCAAATGATGCCCCAAAACGAATAAGTTTAACTAAAGATTGCTTATTCGCATTGGGATTGTTGAAAGATTTATAGACTTTTAGATTTTTCATCCCATTTGATTGTATTGCTGATATTCTTTTCCATAGCTACATCAAAAATTATTTCCGCAAACTCTTTATAAAGCTTTTTAATACTCTTTGGTGCTTTCTCTTTTTGAAATGCTTTTTTTACTTCACCTTGTACCATAGCTTTAACCACTGGTAATGGATAAAATGCTCTTAAGCAACGCATTGCACCATAGAATATTGTTTTAGAAGATGACTTTGGATTGCTATTAGCAAAATAAATTATCACATACTCTTTTTCATTTTTTGTAAAATCTTCACCAGTTTTCTCTTTGAACATATCTTTAAATTTATCGAATAAAAACGCCATTTATTGCTCCTTTTGTTTATTGTGTTTGTTTTGTCGTTTGATAATATTTTTTAGTTTTATGATCTCATCTTCTAAAGATTGTCTTACATAATGGGTTGACTTTATCTCTGTATGAAATTTAGAAAGGCTGTTGTCTATAAGTTTGAAACTATCTTGAATATCTTTTTGCTCTTTTGCATTTTCACTGGCAATTTTTAAAAGATATTTTTTGTACTCGCTAAATTGCTTCTCTATCTCATCAACACTTTGAGCTAGTTGGGTTTGAAACTCTGATGAATAGTTCATCAGAAGCTTTTGAATACCAAGAGCAAATCTATCTTGTAAAAAGTAAAATATTCCAGCTCCAGCTATCACTCCACTAAAAAATACAACCACCTGCATCATCATAAAAGTTGTTTGGTTATACATTTTTTGCATCCTTTTTTATGATGTACTCGTTTATATATTGTGATAGATAAGTGTGTGAGATAGTTTTTCGATATTTACTTTGCAGGTGTTGTTTGATATCTCTTAGGCTATATCCATCATCATGTAGTGCCAAAATAACTGAGTGAATCGATAAAAGCATCTGAAGCTTCTGTTTTGGTTTCTCTTTTTTGAGTTTTATTCTCTCTATTTTGGCGATACCTCCAAGTTCATTTAGAGTTTGATTTTTATTTTTTGATTTTAAAAGCTGCTCTTTGTCGTAAAAGTGCTTGATAGCAAGAAGAAACGAAGCCAAAGATAAAAGCTTTTTATCAATTCCTTCATTTTTGAGTTTAAAAAACTGATTTTTTTGCTCATCAAATATCAGTATCTGAAATTCGATGTTTTGTTTATTGAACCAGTTTATAAGTGTTTTTCGTTGCTCCTTGGAGAGTTTTGTGTGAAACTCTAAACTTGAAAGAGTTCCACTGTCAACAATGTTGTTTTTTTGTTCCATATTCACCTCGTTTGATTTTATTTACAAGGTATTCATAATTTTGATAATTGTTAGGTGGATATGGGTAAAATATAAAAATTTAGTTTGTGAGGGGATAATTTGCAAAAATATTCAGTTAATCAACATTTAATAGAAACAATTCTCGCTTGGGTTAATTCTGGTGAAATTGCAATTCCAGAAATACAAAGACCTTTCGTTTGGGATGCCTCTAAAGTAAGAGATTTAATGGATAGTTTATATCAAGGATATCCCATTGGTTATGTAATTGCATGGCGAAATCCAAATGTAAAACTAAAGGATGGTAGTACTAGTGAAGGCAAAAAAATTCTTATTGATGGGCAGCAAAGGATTACGGCTTTAACTGCTGCTATATTAGGACAATATGTAATCGATAAAACATACAAAAGAATTAAAATTAAAATTTCATTCAATCCATTAACGGAAAAATTTGAAGTTCAAAACCTTGCTATTTTAAAAGATAAGACATGGCTTCATGATATTTCAGAAGCTATTAATGGGGATTTATTTGAAATTGCTGATAATTACTTTGAATTAAACCCTGATGTTGATAAAAAAAATGTACGAAATGCTTTTTCAAATTTGATTAATATTCCTAAAAAACAGATAGGACTTATTGAACTAGCACCAGACTTAGATATAGAAACAGTTACAGAGATTTTTATTAGAATTAATTCTAAAGGTGTGGTTCTTAGTCAAGCAGATTTTGCCATGAGTAAAATTTCATCGAACACTGAATATGGTGGTAATGAACTTAGAAAATTAATTGATTATTTTTGTCACTTAACAATTGCACCAGAATATTATAAACATATTGAAGATAATGACAAAGAGTTTGCTAAAACTGAATTTTATCAAAAAATAAAATGGCTTAAAGATGAAAAAGAAGATTTATACGATCCTGATTATAATGATTTAATTAGGGTTGCTTTCACATCACAGTTCAATAGGGGAAAACTTTCAGATTTAGTAAGTCTATTATCGGGAAGAAACTTTGAAACAAGAACTTTTGAAACAGAAATTGCAGAGCAATCATTTGAAAAATTAAGAGCTGGCGTTATAAATTTCACGAATGAAACTAATTTTAAAAGATTTTTAATGATTATAAAATCAGCAGGTTTTATTGATAGCAAACTTATTAGATCCCAAAATGCAATTAATTTTGCTTATATTTTATATCTCAAATTAAAAGAAATTGGAACAAATGCAGTTGATATTGAAAAGTTTGTAAAACGATGGTTTGTCTATTCAATTTTAACAGGTAGATATTCTGGCTCACCAGAGAGTACATTCGATTATGATATTAAACAAATAAGCCATAAGCCAATGAATGAATATTTAAAAGAAAAAGAAGAAGCAGAGCTTTCAGATGCTTTTTGGAATGCATCTTTGCCAAGAAGCCTAGATACATCTGTTGCAAGTAGCCCATATTTTCACATATATTTAGCTGCTCAAGTTAAAGCAAATGATAAAGGTTTTTTATCAAAAGATGTATTAGTAAGTGATTTGATTTCTTTAAGAGGAGATATTCATCATCTATTTCCAAAAGACTATTTGAAGAAAAATGGATATGAAAGAAATAAATATAATCAAATAGCAAATTATGTTTACATGCAACAAGAAATTAACATAAAAGTAGGAAATAAAGCACCATCTGATTATTTTTCATTACTTATTGAAAATTTTAATAACAGCGATGCAAAATTCAGTGGACTAGAAAGTCATGAACAACTAAGTTACAACCTTAAAATGCATTGTATTCCTGAAATGATACTTTCTAATAATGCTTCAGATTACGAAGACTTTTTGAATGAACGAAGAAAATTAATGGCATTGAAAATTAAGGCATATTATTTTTCGCTTTAAATAATATTCTGACATTATGAATATAGCCAAAGATAACAAAAGGAGCTATCAATGGCTATATACAGCAAAATGGAAAAATTTAGAGGACAAATTGTATATCTTATCAGTAGAGGTTCATCAATTCGCTNTGGAGAATTATAAACTCTCATCTACCAGAAGAAGCGAAGATTAGCTACAATGCTTTTCATCACTTCGTTACAAAAAATATAAAAATAGATGCTTTATAGAAAATATTTCTCAACTATATTTATTGCATAGCTATCAATTTTGTAAAGTTGATCTTTTACATATTTTTTTAGTTCTGGAAGGCTTGAGATTATTTCGATAATTGAAACAGAATCTAAGTCAGATTTTGCCCATGTTATGAGTTTATCCAAATCAGTTCTTCTCACTAAAACACCAAATTTGAGTGTTTCTTTTGGATTAAACTCATAATTTTCAAGTAATTCGTAAAATTTTAGGTTTAAATTCTCAGTTGAGATTTTTATATCTGATTTTTCTAAATGTAGAAAA
>PKTL01000075.1 GCA_002867475.1 Candidatus Woesearchaeota archaeon | reverse complement strand
TTAGAGTGTGAACTCTACACTCTCTCTATCGCCATGCAAGCTTTTATTGAGATTATGGAGAAAATAGCACAAATTGATGAGATTGTAAAGAACAATAAGAATTTTAGCAATATAATCACTACACTACGAAGCACAACTCAAGAATTGCTTGGATTTAGATGCGAAAGTTGAGATTTTAAAACAATAAACAGTATTTATTGTTTTGTGGTATAATCTTATTAAAAGATTAAAATATTTATTTAAAATACATTTTTTAATTCTTAGAAAATTCTCAAAGTAGCTTCAAAGGAAAAATGATGTTAAATAAAGTGCTTTTTCTTATAATGTTGTATAGTTCAGTTGTATTAGCAGATGTTCAACTAAGTGAAAGTGACTTAAGACATCTTACTAGGTTGGAAAATAAACTAGAGAAGTTAATAGAAGAGCTAAAATCAAATAAAGATTCTAAAGAGCTTAAAAAGAAAATCAGCGATATAGAGAGTGAAATAATTTCAACAAAAAATATTATCGAGCCATTTGGTAATCTACAATGGGATATGTCCTTAACTAATGCATTTGCTGAGATTTGCAAAATGGAATCTGTAGATAAAGTAACTTTTGTTAAATATTATACTAATACAAGTAAAATTGAATATCCTCAAAAGAACCTTTGTGAAGAGGAGGTATCTTCAATAATTTCACGAACTTATGATTTAGATAAATTATCAAAACAAGCAACAAATAAATTTGAAGAAAAATTCAGACTTAAAAATGTGAATTCTTTTAACAACATTTTAAAATCTACAATAAATATTAATAGTAAAAATTATATTGTTGACGATTCTTTAATTAATATATCTATTGTGGCTGAAACTGTCACGATAAATGGTTTGCATTATAGACTTGTTGTTACCTTTAATTTGGATAAAAATAATGCGGCAGGTATGTATTTTGACAAAAAAAAGCCTGAAAAGTTTATATTTAACTCAGAAGAATATAATGTTCATTTGCACATGCACCGAATTGAATTAATTCCTTTTAAAACTAAAGAATATCATAATTTAATATCAATAAAACTACCAGATATCACTGATACCTTAGCAAAAAAATATTCTAATTTCAAGAAAAGTTTTTATGGAAGAAGAGAATTGAGAATTTATGGTGCTAGATTCAGTCAAATTATAGTTTTTGAAACTGGAGAGATTTCATACTCTTATCCACATCTTGTACAGTATGAAGATTCATTTAAAAAGCTGATGAACTTAATTTCTACTCAGGATGAAGGTCAACTTAATAAGTTATAACTAAAGAAAATAACTATATATATTAAATAATAAAAATTATTTGAAAAAATTTCTAATTAATAATGAAACTACAAAAAATGAAAGAAAATAAACTAAGTTTCATTGTCT
The DNA here is from genome assembly GCA_002867475.1 of Candidatus Woesearchaeota archaeon. Taxonomy (GTDB): domain Archaea; phylum Nanobdellota; class Nanobdellia; order Woesearchaeales; family BM511; genus BM511. The sequence continues at coordinate 3,168 of PKTL01000075.1, read as the reverse complement.
AGTGTTTCGCTACACTGTTAACGGTGTTGATGAGGAGTGAACTGACCCCTTTTTTCTTTCTTGTTTTTCTGCTAAGTAGTTCTATTTTTAAAATCTATAATGTATTTAATCAGGGTATCATTATTTTTTATTTTTTTAATTGTTGTTTTTTGAGTGGCATCTTCTTCAGGAATTCCATTAGCTAGCTCTGAAATTGCTTTTAGCATGCTTCTACATTTTATGTTGCTATAGCTTTCAAAATTTATATTTTTTCCCTCATTAAGATAATCTTCTCTTGCAAACCTGTAAAGAGCATTAGCATATTTTTTGCTCTTTTCTTCTTTTAAACCAACTCTTACAGAAGAAAAAACTTTATATTTTTTATTACTAAATTTATTTAATAATATATCATCTTTTATGTTTTCAAAATACTTTTGTAAATCTGTATGGTTTTTAAAATTAGGGTTTAGCTTGGAATTTAAATATTTTTTTACCGTTGCAGGACCTGCAATAAATTTACCATTATATTTTATGCCTCTAATTAAGATGCCGCCAAAATATATACCATTACCAAAAGTAATATCTATTCCACCTCTATTCCAACATTGCTTATGTACGTATAAATAATTTTTTGTTTTTTTCTGTAAACTGTCTGTATGCACATAAGGATCACTATGAGTTTTACAATCAAAATAATAAAACTCAATCTCTGTTAATTCTATTTCTAAAGATCCAATCAGCAATACAGAATCAACTAGTATTTTTTTTGCATATTTGAAAAATATATATTGTAGTTCCTCAACACTATTACTACAACTTTTTAATTCATCTTGTAGTTGTGCACAAAAATTCATGCAGCTAATTCCTTTATTATCAAAATATCATATTTAATAATTATTTATAAATAAATTTCTCTAAACCACTCTAAATTGTTCCAATGATATAATTAGATTGAATGAGCTTTCTACAGTAAGTTTAGCTGAATTTTCACACATGTTCATTGTCAAGCTTAAGCTCTATTTATTTATTCTGATCTTTTATAACTTTGTTGTTTTCTGTTTTTATCACTCATCATCCTAAGAAACAAAAGTTTTTTCTTGGGTTGTGCAAAGAAATAAACTATTGTTCAATTTCAGATTTTAAATCATCACTAGTTATTTTTAAAGAATAGACCCAATAGTGAGTACCTAAATCATTTTCTGTGATAGTATAATCTCTTTCAAATGTAGCAATAAAAGTTTTTTTGTCTTTTGCTATATTTTCAATATATTTAATACTATCTTTATTGTTACTAACAGCACTTAAGTCAAGTTGAATTGTTGTGTTGCAAGTGTACTTTGATTTTCCATTAACTGTAAATTCTCTTTTTTCAGTTGATGTATTTTCTCTTAGTACACTCGTGTTTAAAATAAAGCCTTGTTTTAATAGCTCCTCTTTTAAATCACCTGTTGCTACTTCAAGCAAAGTATTTTCAACATCACTATTAATACAAGACAATTCCATTGTATCAATATTATACTTTGATGACATTTGATCGATGACGAAAACAATAACAGCCAAACAGGCTATTACAATTAGTGTGTTTTTTATTTGTATCATCTGGATGTTTATCCTATTTTTAATATTTAGATAGCTTACTTTATGGTGTCCCCATTGTCAAGACCAATTCTAAATCTTTTTTTATTCCAACCATCTATGCTACTTCCAGTAACGCTTTTTTAGCATTGTAGCGTTTATTGTTTTCACCCTTATAAGTAATAGCACAAATATAGATTCAAAATTGGACTAAAATTGCTAAACAAACACCCCTGAGAATGAATCTCCACTTTTAACCTAATGTGATTCTCCCTCGTTCCACCCTCTCCCAAGGTGGGATGAAACAAACACCCCTGAGAATGAATCTCCACTTTTTCACTCTACCCCCCCACAGTGGTGATATCTGGTATCTCCACTTTCACTAGCCTTTAATAGTTATTTTTGCACCCCTTTTTTTGCTATACTATTACTATGAAAAATATCTATATAACCGACCTAGATCACACATTTTTACGCAACGATTTATCGCTTAGCGATTACACTAAAACTATTTGGAATGCAAAAGAGGCAGATGCTATTATGGGGGTGGCGACTGCTAGGAGTTTTAAAAGGGCAAAGGAGTTTTTAGCTGGGATTAGGCTAAGTGCCCCTATGATCTTGATGGATGGAGCACTCATCGCTACCGAAGAGAAAAAAATTATAGATACCAAGCTTTTAGACCAAGAGATCGGGGATGCTATTATTTTTGAAGGGGCAAAGTTTGGGATCTACCCTTTTGTTCTCTCTTTGGTTGATGATAACCTTAATGAGGCTTTTTTACACTCCACTCTACTTAATGAGGATCAAAAAAAGGTAATAGCAAAATACAAAGCTTCCGATGGGCTTGAGGCGTTTGATACCCTAAGAGCAACAAAACAAAATCTAAAAATTGTTTATATGGGTGAGGAGCAGCTTTTAAGAGATTTGGAGTTGCATCTAAAAACTATTTTTGGAGAGAGTATTAAATATATTTTAGCTCCAGAGGCGTATGTTGGGTGTTATTTTCTTACCCTTTTGCATAAAGATGCAGATAAGGCACATGGGATTTTAAGTGTACAAGAGTATTGCGATTTTGAGCTAAAAAACCTTACTGTCTTTGGGGATAATTATAATGATCTAGGGATGTTTGAGCTTGCAAAAACTGCAGTAGCTATGGCAAATGCCCAAGAGGGTGTAAAACAAAAAGCTACCCTTGTGCTTCCACATACAAACGATGAGGATGGGGTGGCTCACTACTTAGCCTCGTTATGATCCTTATTGCCCTTTTATTTTTCCTTTTTGGTTTTGTTACATGGCTTAATGGCTCCCTTATCCCCTATTTGCAAGTGGTGAGTTTGAGGCTTTGTTTGTCACCTTCGCTTTTTATATCGCTTACACTGTTATGGCTTTGCCGATGTCTTATCTATTATCACATGTGGGGTATAAAAAGGGGATGGCTTTTGGGCTTTTTGTTATGAGCTTGGGGAGTTTTTTATTTATCCCAGCGGCTCTTGGTAGGGAATATCTTCTTTTTTTACTGAACTTTCGCACCTATTTCCGACAAAAAAACAGTTTAAAAAGACTATTTTTCTGAGTGTTTGCAATAGTGGCGTTAGTTCTCTTGACAAACACAGA
>PKTL01000021.1 GCA_002867475.1 Candidatus Woesearchaeota archaeon | reverse complement strand
TTTCTATCTTGAAGAGATATATCTATATAATGCAATAAAAAAGAATGATTCTTCATATTGCAACAACATAAAAGAAGACATATTGCTTAGAGAATATTGCAAAGCATTTATTGATAAAAATGGATCAACATGTGAAAATAATGAATTTGTTGAAGATTTTTGTGATGGAAAAAAAGATCCTTATTGTGAAAATGAAGTGTGGAAAAATGAATGCGTTGCTATAATTAATGAAGATAAGAATATGTGTAGAAAAATTGATGATTTAAAACTTAGTGACCAATGCGTTATTAATATAGATAAAAATATAGCTATACAAAAAAAGGATATATCCTTATGCAAAGGTACTTTGCTAGATAAGGTTGAATGTGAGATCATTATTGATAATGAAGAATTTTTTAATCGTGAAACTTGTCTTGATGAATATTATTTTTTTGAAGCAAAAAACACTCCAGATTTTAATATATGTGAATACATAATTGATAGTTATAAAAAAGAAAATTGTTTTTCATGCTTTTTAGAATCAGGAGATCAATCTTATTAGTTTTCCTATAATCAATCCGTTTATTGCAGAAATATATAGAAAAGAATATTTTGTTTTTCCATATTTTTTTAATAAAAAACCCTTATTTTCTATTATCCAAAGATCATATCTATCATTTATATCAAGTATATCTCTTCTTTTTATATTTGAAGAATCAAATTTTTTATTATCTATATTCACCACACCATGCTTTTTTGTGAATTTTAATGATTCCATTATTAATTCTATATCTATATCAAACCCTTTGGATTTAAGAACCATATTTTTTAGGATTTTTGTTCTTATGCCCATATACCCACAAGTTGCATCATCAATATTGATTCCTAATCTTCTTACCCAAAAAGATGCAAATAAATTGAATATTTTTCTAGATAAGCTTCGATGAAATCTTCTTTGACCAAAAACCATATCTTTTTTTTGCAATTTTTCTTTGAATTCAGGTATTAGATTTGGAGGATGTTCTCCATCAGCATCCATCATTATCACATAATTAAATTTGTTATCTATTGCATATTGAAATCCTTTTTTTAATGAAGCTCCTTTCCCTAGATTCTTCTTATTTTCTAAAATGATTAAATCTTTTTTATTAGGGTAATTAAACTCTTTATAATTATCGTTTACGACCAAAATATTTTCATCTTTTAATGATTCTAATATGTTCTTTAAAGAAGAATACTCATTTTTTACAGGGATAATTATTAATCCTTTATCTCTATCCATTTATTTAGATTTTTTTAGTTTTTCAATCAATAACACGATCTCTTTTCTTATAAGCCTTAATTCATATGCTCCTATAAGAATCGCTATAGCGATAGGAATCTGAGTCAATAATATAGATGTAGCGGTTTCCATCATAACTCCTCTCTTATTTTTCTTATATTTTTTCGGAATTTTCTAGCGCCTAATATAAGAAATAGGCAAAAAAGATAATAAGGGACATGAGTTAAAATTAACATCCAAAGATTAATATTCATCTTTTTTAAGGACAAATATTTCCTTATAAATATTTCGATAATACTCAAATTATCTTTTTAATCCATAATAATATAAAGAAGATATGATATTAAATAAATAATGGTTTTTCCAAGACAAAAGTTGAATTTTGATTTTAAGGATTTTACCTATTTTTTTAGATTATTCTTACAAAGAAATACTAAACAAAATTCTAAAATACTGTTTGAAAAATCATTAAAAGCTTATTTTCAATATGATAACTTAACTGTTTCTTCATCTGCAACCTATTCACTTTATCTAATTTTAAAATTTTATAATATTAATAGCAAAAAAGAGATCTTTGTTCCATCGCACATATATCCTGATTTCATAGAAGTAATCAAGCTTTTTACTAAAAAAATAACTTTTTTAGATATCGATGAGAAAACGAATGGTTTCAAAAAAGGAGAAATAAGAAAAGTTTCAGAAGAATCGCTAGTTCTTTTTCCATTATATTATGGCATTGTACCTCAAAATACTAAAGAAGAACTTTTAGAAATAAAAGGAAAAAATTGTGTTAGTATTATTGATTCAGCACATTTTTTTTATCCTAATAAAGACATATCAGACCTAGCAGACATAACAATATATAGTTTATCAAGAGCAAAAGATCTTGATTTGATAAAGGGAAGTGTTGTTTGTGGTAAATCTAAGGATTTGATTAAATTTATTAAAATTGAATATGGTAAGCTTCAAAATATAAATAGATTAAGCTTATTTATTTCTTTATTAAAATATTTTTATGTATATATTTTTACAAGTACTTTATTGTTCAAATATATAACATTCCCTCTATTGAAGAGATCATACTATAAGAATACTAAAATTGGTGAAACACCCAGATTATTGTTTGATAAAAACTTAAAAATTGATGGATTGATCAAGAATCAATTTCAACTTGATAGTGCTCAATATTTATTTGGTATTAAAAAATTAAAGGATGTAAAAAAAGATATATATGGAAGGATCTTGAATGGAAGAAAGATAGAAAATATTCTAAAAAAGATAAGAAAAGATCTTCTTATAAAAAATTATGAAGATAATATTTATTATTTATTTCCATTAAAATCAAGAAAAAATGAGGATTTAAGGGAAAAATTGGTTGAAGAAGGGATTGATACAAAAGAATTTTTCTTAAAAAATATAAAGAAAAGTGAACCTTTTATTTTCATGTCAATTCCCTCAAACAAAAATCAGGAATTAAAAAAATTTATATCTTGTTTAAAGAAAGCGTTTTGAATTGGGGTTGTAAGGTTTTTCTTTTGAATTGTTGATATTTTTCATATTTGTTTTGATAAAATCCTTATTGAATGCTGGCATACAAGGACCATCAATTTTTTTATAGAATTTGTTTTCTCTCATTAACTCTAAAATCTTAGATAATTTCAATTCCGTTATATTACCATAAGTTTCCTGTATATAAGGACAAGGAGTAACATCACCATAAGGATTAATACATATTTTTTCCACACCTGCAGAACATCCGCTTTTTAGATAATTTCCTTCTTCACAAGATCTGATATTATTTTTTTTTAGAAGCTCTGATGCTTTCTTTATATTTTTTTTCGTCAATAATACATTTTTCCCTTTCCAATTACCCATCGCTATAGGAAAGCAAAAATGTGATTCAATCTTTAATTCTTTACCGAGAGAAATTATTTTCTCAGCATCACCATCAGTTATATTCTCATTTGTGAATACTGAACTTGTAAAGATGATTATTTTCGAACCTTCTAATTTTTTTATTGATTTTATTATATTATTAAATAATCCTTTTTTGTACCTATTAGAATCGTGCTTTTTTGGGTCTGAGCTATCCAAACTTATCTCTAATACATCTAATTTTGAATCTTTTAATTTACCTATTACTTTTTCATTTAGATTTACACCATTTGTTACAAGACAACTAAAAGCATTTTTTTTATTTATATATTTTATAAGATCAAATACTTGGTGGTATAATAAAGGTTCTCCTCCACTTATCAAAAAATGTATTGCTCCTTGATCAATAGCTTGGTCTATCGCATCTTTCATCTCATTAAAAGATATATATTTTCTTTTGGTATTTTTAGCTTCGGCTGCATAGCAATGATCACAATTCAATTGACATTCATATCCTAGATCAACTTCTACAGATCTTAATCTTTTTTTCCCGATTAGTATCAAAAAATAATTTTTTAAGACACGAGGCATAATTTTTGGCTTCTTTGAAAGAAGTGTTAGATTATATAATAACCTATTTTTCATTTTTTAGATCCTCGCATTTCATAAGATAATAATCTTCAGTATTTATTATTTTGTATTTAGATGAAATGTTGTTCAATATAAATTTATTATTATTGATTGTGATATTTTTTATTAAACTGTTAAAAGGAGATATAAATTCCATGTTTTCATATTGAAAATATCTATAACTAACTAATAAATGAGTTATATTGTTTATTTCACAAAAATTTAATATTTTATCAATATCTGAAGAATAATACATTGAAAATACTTGATTTGTTCTATTTTTCATTATTTCATAATATGATGAATATTCTGGAGCCAATCCTTCATAACTTATAAAAACAGGTTTTTTTGAATATAGAGGAATACAACTCATATCATAAGGATGGCCTGCAACCAAAATCGATCCATTGGCTTCTAAAAGATAATTATATGATTCGCTTTTATCACAAAAAATGGTGTCTGTTGAAGTTGAAGGTATAATCGAGATAATTATCAATGTAAAAAAAAAAAATAAGAAAAGATTCTTTTTTTGTTTAGATTTGTCTTTTTCTATGTTTTTTAGCAATAGGTCTAGATTAACCCCAAGAAACAATAGGATAAATAAAGGAATAGTATATCTTACATAACGATCATAAAAATGTAATATCAATCCAAAATCGCTACTGATAATATAAAGTAAAAATCCTGAAATAAGCAAAGAGAAATGATAATGTTTTATTGCTTTTTTTCCTTCTGCAATTCCGAACAAACCCATATTTATAATTGCTATTAATAAAGATATTAATAATAAGGTATAGGAATATTTAAAAAATAATGAAGTATATGATTCTATAGGATAAATATTTATTCTTCCATCTTCTGAAAATATAGGGTCATTTTCAATACGGTTTTTATCTGCTAACTCACCAAATTGATTTTCTTGTGCTGAACCATATATCACAAACCCTAGGATCAAAAAGATTATAGATAAAAACACGAAATATTTGAATTCAGATAAAAATTTCTTATTTTGCTTGTTTTTCTTTTTATCTACTCTGGATCTAATAAATCCCTCTAGGATCATTAAGGAATATGAAATCCAAATTATCATAAATGAAGGAGGATAAATGATAAGACTAAAAAAAGAGACCATTATTATTTTTAGATTGTTTTCTAATTTATGCGCATAAAAGAAATAGATGATAAAAAAATATGAAAAGCTTCTAGGCAACCCACCAGATATTGAAGGAAAAGCCATTAATATAAAAGCAAATAAGATTGATAAATATAAAGAAATATTTTCATCATTTTCTATTCTTAATAACTTATATAAAAATAAGATTATTAAAAGATAAATTATAAAACTTAATATTTTACTAAGAAGGATTATGTCAACAATTTTTGACAATAAAAAAATGATATATAAAAAAATTATAGGCGTTTCATAAAAAAATAATTCTGTTTGTATATCATTTTCTAATATGTTTTCCTCAAAAAGATAAGAAGGAGTATAATGAACTCGAACATCATCATTGATCTCATATCTATCAATAAAGGAATTTCCATAATATGAAAAATATATTATTGAACATAAAAGTAATAATATCCATAAAGTTTTATTTTGAATCTTTACCATCTTAAGAAATAGTACAATTAAATGATAAAGAGAAATTTGTAATCCCTTCATCAAAATGTAATTTTTCAATTATCTTTGTATGCTCTGATGAACCCATATTCAAATTTTTACTTAATAGTCTTTTTTCTTCACTACCTATTTCAAAAATACATTCTTTTTCATATTTTTCATTGTTTACCAGTTCAACCACTAAATTATCTTTATCTGTAATTTTATAACAAGATATGTATTCTTTGCATGAATCACAAGAAATTTGATCAAAACAGGAATTTTCAAAAGGATTTACATCGAACCGGTATAATAGGAATATTAAAAAAGCTAAAACCATTATAAAAAGAATAATTTCTTCTTTTTTCTTGTATGCTTTCTTAAAAGATTTTTTCTTCATGTATAGAAAAATTATTTTATTTTTTTAAAAATCTATCTGTTGATTTAATAAATTGAAAACAAAATTTGTCAATATTTTAAAATAAGGTATTTAATTGCTTTAAAATGCCTATATATATCTGAAAAAGATCTTATTTTCAATAGCATCTTTAAGATGTGAAATGGATTATAATAAAAAGATCTAAATGCATTTTTCTGTATTTTCATAAGTTCTTTTCGATTCTTTATTTGTGGGGGGGTATAGGGAGTGTCCCATAGATTGAAATCTCTTAGATTCTTGCTAAATTTTCCTGTTTTTAAGGCTTCATCATATAATTGTGTTCCAGGATAGGGCGTAAATAGATTATATTGGGCATAATCAAGATTTAGTGATTTTGAAAATTTAATTGTTTTTTTTATTTCTTCAATTGACTCCCATGGGAGACCTAAAATGAAAGAAGCACGTATATCAATTTTTGCTTTTCTTGTTAATTTTACTATTTTTCGTATTGCTTCTATATCTAAGTTTTTGGATAGCTTATCCAATCCTTCTTGATACCCACATTCAATCCCATAAAATATGTTCCAACAACCTGATTTACTCATCAATTGAAGGATCTCTTCATTTACTGTATCTATCCTTGCAAAACAGGACCAGGAAATATTTAATTTCTCTTTTATGATGGAATTACATAATTCCTTTACCCATTTTTTATTAATTGTTAAAGTATCATCATAAAAATAGATCTCCTTAATACCATATTTTTTTTTATATTCTTTTATTTCATCAATTATACTTTTTACAGATCGCTGTCGAAAAATCCTTTCTTGAGGGATTGAACAAAAAGTACATTTAAAAGGACACCCTCTCGAAGTTATTATGGGGATTAAAGGCAATTTTTTATACTGATTAGGTAAAGGGATATAGTTCTTTAGGTTTATTTGATCCCAATCAGGCAAAGGTAATTTGTCTAGATTTCTTGGAATTTCTTGTTTCGGTGTTTTTATTATTTTATTATTTTTTTTATCCTTATAGTAGATGCCTTTTGTTTTTAATAATGCAAAAGGCAACTCTTTTAATGATAAATTATCTAAAAATTCTATAAAACTTAAATCTGATTCTCCTAAAAAAACCACATCTAGCATTGTATTTTTTAAGGTTTCAATAGGGTTTATTGTAGGGTGTGGTCCTCCACTTGCAAGAATTAAGTCTGGAAACTGTTTTTTTATTTCTTTTGATATTTTTTTTATTATATTGAAAAGAGGTGTTGAAATTGTAAATCCAACTACATCCGGTTTTATTTTTTTTATTTTTAATATCAGATCATTGATAAGATTCTTGTCTTTTTCTCCATAATCAAAAACGTGACAAATATGCTTATTATTTTTTATCATAGAGGATAATTGAAGCATTCCTAAAGGAGGGGATCTAAATCTAGAATTTTGAAAATCTTGCATCTGAATTGAAATCAATATTATTTTTTTACCCATTTTGTATTATGTGATCATGCACTAATATATTGTTTTCCTCATATATTTTAATTCTTTTTATATCATCTGGTAAATCCAATTTTACTTTTTTTGATATTATTTGATCAGGAAATCCATTATACCTTTTGTTTGATATATTCATTATTGTTTCCTCATCAATTTTTACCATTTCTAGATCAAAGATGAAACAAGAATCTCTTGATGAAATATTTTTGAATATTTTTCCTTTTGAAATATTATTTAATTCTATTTCAGATATTTCTTCCAAATAAAATTCTAACCCCATAATATGCGAAGGTATAAAATAAATATTCTTTTCATCTTCATATATTAAGTTTGGAGAAATTATTGCTGAATCTTCCACACAAGGAATATAATCATTCAATAAAATAGGATATTCTTTTCTATCCCCCATTTCTTCTTGTAAATTTTTTATATTTAAGTTATTAAATTGAAGTCCGGGAAAGAGCAAATTATTGAATAATCTTTTTTTCTCCATTTCTAAATATTCTTTATTTTCTACTATTCTTGTCTTATCTATTATTTCAGTTCTCATATCTTTTTTGAATTCTAAATCTTTTATACTTAAAAAAGAGATATATAAAATTAAGATTATTATAGAGATATAGATTATTTTTTTCTTATTCTTGATTTGTATAAAATTATTTACACCTTCAAGAGTAAGCATTATTAAAAAAGGCACGATTATTAATAATATTGTTGTTTTTGGGTCTCTCCAATTTTCACTTATCATCATTAAAAATACTAAAGATATTGAAGCTAGAAGTAAGAATTTTTTTATTTTTGTTCTTTTTTTATTTATAAAAGCAAAAAAAATGAAACTAAATAATATTATTCCGAATTCTTTTATTATTACCAAAGGCATATACAAAAACATAGGTAATATGAATCCAGGAGTTCGAATTATTTCATCAATAAAAGGATAATTGAATAAAGTTCTTGTATTAAAAACATAACCTAAAAATGAATGTTCAAAAAAAGGATAATAAAGAAAACCTGGAAATTGTAAAGGATTTCCAAATATTAATTTATTCAATATAAATACAGGTAAGATTGTTATTATTGAACTTATCAAAAAAGTTAGGAAAATATCTTTATTTTTTTCTTTATAAAAATAATATAAAAAGGCAGGTGCAAATATTAAAGTTACAGGCCTTATACTTCCAAGAATCGAATAAGAAACCCCTATAATAGCATATTTTATCCTATTTTCTTTAAGAGAATAAATAGAATAAAGAATGCTTGTAGATACTAACATAGCTAAAAAATTTATATTGATGCTATTTGAAAATGAGTTTAGTATACCTATATTGATTAATATAATAGACATCATTCCAAAAAATATGCTTTTTGTAAATCTTATTAGGGTTAGAAATATCAACGCAGAAGTCAATGCCATGTTTAATGCAAAATATATCCTAAACCCAAAAAAATTGAATAATAAATTCATAAAAGCAGAATGTATCCCTACAGAATAAGGTTCATCATCCATGAAATCTGTTTTAGAGCTTATTAATGATTGTAAAAGTGAAGGTTCAGTTTTTTTAATCTTATAATAGTCTATTTCTTCAATGGAGAGATTAGAAATATCCAAATCTGAATTATAAAACATTGAATCAGAAAGATTATCTTTTTTTAGTTATTTATCTAAAAAATAATTATAGATTCCATAAGAGTATTCTTTTTCCATCAATTGATACGCCCAATTATCTATACAATTATATCTTTGTTCATATGGAAAAGAAAAAGAAAATATTGAAAATATAAAGACAAAAGATATCAAAATTATAAGAATTTTATCTCTTTTGATTATTTTTATATTAGTAAAGAATATTTTTTTTATCTTTATTATTGAAAATAAAAAAATATCAAAGATTAGAGAAATTAATAATATTGACCAGAAACTAAATAAGATACCTAAAATGAGATGAAGGTAAAAAGTTATTATTGGAAAAATAATATAATATAAAGAAAGGATGAATAAAAAATTTGATAATTTATTTTTTTTGTATAAAATAAATACTAAATAAGAAGGAATAATAAATACTAAAAAGAATAATAATATTATTTTAATAATCTCAATTATCATTTTCTCTTTTCAAAAATATTATAGTTTTCAAATAGATTCAATAAGGAATTAAATGAAAAATTCAATAATCTGTTTTGTTCAATGTGATTATTATGATTACAAAGATTACAATTAGGAACTTTAGTGTTTGTTATCGCTTTCTCCCACCCATCTTTTACTCCATTGGTGAGTATTTTTTTTGAATCAACATATTTATAGCAAGGTACAACCCCTCCATCCGGATTTACTACAAATCCTAATTTTCCCATCACACATTTTTTTTCAGGATACTCTTTCAACCCATTTTTTTCTATAAATCTTAAATAATTTAATGAATTTAAAACAATACCTTCTTTCTTTTTTAATAAAATCAATTTAGAGAATACTTTTTTTAGTGCCTCATCAGTTACTCTAATCGATTTGATATCTTTATAATCTGCCCTTGCAAGATCATTATTGAATACAGGTGTAAAATTGATCTTGATATTATTTTGTCTTGCTATATCCACAACATGATCCACATCTTCTAAATTATTGTTTGTGAGAATCATGTTTAATGCTAGATTTATATTATTCTTTTTTGCTAAATTTATGCTTTTAATAACAAGATCATAGTTTCCTTTACCCCTTAACACATCATGGTTTTTCTTTTTCCCATTAAGACATAAAAAAAGAAGATCTAAATTTTTTAATTTTTCTATCTTTTCTTCTATCAATTTTGAATTAGTTGTTATAAAAGTCATCACTTTCTTTTTTTTTGCATGATCTATTATTTCTCCTATATCTTTTCTAAGTAATGGTTCTCCACCAGTTATGTGAATCCTAACTAATCCTTTTTTTTGAAGATTGTCAATCATTTTTTTTATTTCTTTAGTATTCATTTCTTTTTTTCTTTTTTTTATAGAGGGAATATTACAATACTTACATGAAGAATTACAAACTTCTGTTATTATGAAATTAACCATTAATGGAACATTTTTATTGAAAATTTTTGATTTCAATATATGATAAAAAGAGTTCATATTTGCTTTTGATGTTTTTATTAAATTTACCATATTGTCCTTATTTTCATTATTTCATGCCGCTAAACATTTTATTTTACGATTTACTTTAGAATATTTTTTTTTCTTTTGCATCCTTTTTATTATAGCTTCTAATCTTTCTTCTCTTATATTACCATATTTCTCTTTTAAAAAAGAGCAAGGCATTACTTCACCATAAGCAGAAATTGCAATCTTTTGAGATCCTGCCGCGCATCCTTTAAAAAAATAATTGTTCTCTTCACATAATCTTGCTTGAGGGTGTTCCATAAGCTTATCAACCAAAACATAATCTTTCTTATTCAGCCTTATTTCTTTATTGTTTGACCAGTTTCCAGTCATTATTGGTAAACAGAATATTACACTTGAATCAAGTTTTTTAGAATAATCAAGAACTTTATATAATGAATTATCTTTTAATCCTTCTTTAGTTATTACTGTACTTATCAAAACTTTTATCCCATTATTTGTGCAGTTCTTTATGGCTTTTATAGATTTAGCATGACAACCTTCAAATTTACGAAAAGAATCGTGGCTTTTTTTATCTGTACTATCAAGACTTATACAAGCAGCATCAAGACCTGCATCTTTTAATTCCTTTGCTGTCTTTGCATCTAACAATATCCCATTACTATCAATACTAGATAAACAATTTTTCTTGTCAGCATATCTTATTAATTCCATAAGCTTTTCTCGTTCTATTAATGCTTCTCCACCAGTAAATATGAAATGTATTGCGCCAAGCTTTACAGATTCGTCCATAACTTTTTTTATCTCTTTAATACTTAATTCTTTTTTAAAAATGTCTTTTAAGCTTTCAGCACTGCAATGTTCACAATTGCATTGACATTTATAGGTAACAGCTATTTCTACAGTACGAAGAGGTTTTCCCCCAATTGACATAAAAAGATAATTTTTTATGACTCTTGGAACCATTTTTCTGTTCATCAAGGTTATCTTAGCATTTGAAAAAAGTCTATAAAATGAATTCATATTGAACAATAGAAGGTAATCAAATATATATTTAACTCTTTTTAGCTATTACTAGTAAACTAAGACCTAATAAAGGAGGAAATATTTTTTCTATTTTCTGAAATAAAGGACATAGTAGATTAAACCTTTTTAGATCATTTACATTATGAAGATCTTTTTTTATTATATTATTCTGATATATCCACCCCATCAATCCAACAAAATTATGATATTTGATCTCTTCAATATCAAAATTAGATATTTTAAGCTTCTTTTTTATATCCTCCTTATTATATCTCCTATAATGAAGGTTGGCTTTATCTATCCTACCATATACTTTTTTTATAGCTGGTACAAAAAGGATTAGATTTCCTTCTTTTTTCAATAATTTCCTCATATTGTTCAAAGAATTTATATCATTTTCAATATGTTCTAAAACATTAACACAAAGTATTGTGTCAAATTTCCTTTTTAGAATAGAAGGATCGTCTTGTATATCAAATATGATTGGTTTTTTTATAGAATGGTAATGGTCATATTTTCTTATATCGATTGGAAAAACCTTTTTTTCTTTTTCTATAAAACTGGTTAATGCACCAACACCTGAACCAACTTCCAAGATGTCTCCTTTTAATGAAGGTTTTATAATTTCATAGATCCAATTGACATAATTGGTCTGTTCAGATATATTCTTTAGGTTTTCTTCGCATTTCATTTGAATTTTGAACTTATTTTTAGAAGGTTTATTATTGCACGTATATTTAGATCAAAAAGGAAATTATCTTCTATATGACATCCATAAAAACAATCTTTGCAGTTTGTGATCTTTGTTTCTTTGAATGCTAAGGACCATCCTTTTTGTAACCCATTATTTTTTGTTTTATGATTTACTTCTTTATAGCATTGAAACATATTCCCTTTAGGATCTATAGTTATTGTAAGTTTTCCCATATGACATTTTTTAAAAGTCGAATATCCTTTTTCAATAAAATTATTAAGAGATTTATAAGAATTCAAGATTGGTTTTCCTTCTTTTTTTAATCTTTTTATTTTTATGAAAGCCTCTTTTACTTGTTTTTGAGTTAAAAGGGTTGTTGAAAGTTCATCATTTTCTACTTTTGCAAGTTCATTATGGAAAACCGGTTGAAAATTGATTAAACACCCAAATTCTTTAGCTTTATTAACTAAAAAATCTATTTCATTTAGGTTTTGCTTGGTTAAAATGGTTGTAATTATCTTTCCGGCTTTGATTTTTTTTGATTTCAAAGCATTAACCACCTTGTCATAATTACCTTTACCTCTTATATTATCATGGATGATTTTAGGACCATTAAGACAAGTTATGTAAATATCTACATTTTCTATGTCTTTTATTTTTTTTAAGGTTAGATTAGAATTGGTTGTTAAAGTTGTCAATAAACCTTCTTTTTTTGCATGATCTATTAATTCACCTATATCTTTTCTAACTAGTGGTTCACCACCTACAAAAGTAATTTGCTCTGCACCAATTTTTGCTAGTTCAGTTATCATCTCTTTAGATTGTAAAGTTGTTAATTCTCCAAAATTTTTTATCTGATGAATATTACAATAGACACATTTAGCATCACAGTTATAAGTAGAGATATAATTAATTTTTAGAGGGTATGTTTTTTTGAAAATCTTGTTGTTTAAAACTTTAAATCCTGATTTAATATGTTTTTTCAACATGGTTGAAATGAATAAAACAATCTTTATAAATTCTCTTTTTTTAGGATAAATTATGGTGGGAAGGACTATTCTTATAAATCCTAATTTTCAAGATGATATTAGTGATTTATCTCAAATTTCGATTGGTCCTCCTTTAGGTTTAGCATATATTGCTGCAATTTTAAAGAAAAAAGGTTTTTGTGTGAATATAATAGATGCTAACGCAGAAAAATTAGATAGAAAGGAAATCTTATCAATCTTAAAAAAAGAAAACCCTAAATATGTAGGGATTACAGCAACCACTCCAACATATGCTTCTTGTTTAAAGCTTGCTAAACAGATTAAGAAAACATTAAAGACTGTAAAGATTGTGTTTGGAGGCATTCATCCAAGCACTTTTCCTAATGAAGTCTTAAAAGAGAAATATATTGATTATGTTGTTTTAAATGAGGGAGAATATACGTTTTTAGAATTGATTGAAGGTAAAAAACTACTAAAAAATATTCAAGGACTCGGATTTAAAGATAAAGGGATAATAAAAATAAATCCTAAAAGAGAATTTATCAAGAATTTGGATGATTTGCCTTTCCCAGCAAGAGAATTATTACCTAACGATAAATATGCTTCTTTAGAATTTTCAAGTTTTAGTACAATTATTGCAATGAGAGGATGTCCTGCTAATTGCATCTATTGCTCTGTTCCTAAATTTTGTGGTAGAACATTAAGAATTAGAAGTGTTAAAAATGTGATAGAAGAGATTGAAGAACTAGTCTATAAATTTAAGATCAAAAGCTTTTCCTTTTTAGATGATACTTTTACCTATGATAAAAAGTGGGTTGAATCTTTTTGTCTAAATATGATAGATAAAAGATTAAATGATAAGATTAAATGGTTATGCTTGACAAGAGTTGATACTGTTGATTTAGCTCTTTTAAAATTGATGAAAAAAGCCGGATGTTATAAGATTGAACTTGGAATAGAATCTGGATCCCCAAAAATATTGAAAAAGATAGGAAAAGGCATAACCAGATCTCAAATAAAAAACGCATTTAGATTAGCTAAAAAAGCTAGATTAGCAACTATGGCTTTTGTTATGGTTGGTTTTCCTTTTGAAAAAAAAGAAGATATTTTGATGACAAAAAAACTTCTCCATGAAATAAATCCTAATTTTATCCAAGTTTCTTATCCGACCCCTTATCCTAACACGCCTTTTTATGAATATTGCAAAAAGAAAAATGTTATAGAAAATGTTGAAAAACTTGATTTTTCTAGATATAAATTCTTAAAGGAACTGAATGTTAAAAATAAACAAGGATTGTCTAAAGAAAGAATAATTTCATTAAAAAAAGATATTGAGAAGTCTTTTTATATAAGACCTATATATATGATCAGAAATTTTTTCTATATCCTAAAAATTTCAAAAGATATAAAACTGGTGATGAGAAGAATATTGTCATTTATGGGGAAAATATGAGGTTGAGATGAAAGCAAGCATTTTATTTTCAGGAGGTATTGATTCAACATATACTGCTATGAAATTAACAGATCAATATGATCAAATATACCTTTTGACTTATTCAAATGGATATGGTCACCTACATATTGATCGAACAAAAAAAAGATATAAGGAATTAGACAAGTTATTTCCAGGTAAATTTAAACATGAAATAATAAATATTAAAAAAATATTTGAGAAAATTGTTATAGATTCAATTAGTAAAGATATGAAAAAATATTCCTCTGGATTTTTTTGGTGTTTTGGTTGTAAGCTTTCCATGCATACACAAACCATAATTTTTAATCGAAATAAGGGTATTAAAAAAACCATTGATGGATCCTCTGCAGATACTAAAGAAATGGTTGAACAATCACCTTTTTCAATCTCATTAATAAAAAAATTGTATAAAGAACATTCTCAATCATTTAATTCAACTCATTATAATATAAGTAGAGAAGAAAAAAGAAAATTTTTATCTAAAAACAATATCAGGTTGGGAATAAAGATATTTGATAGACACATAGGTATCCAACCAAAATGTGTTCCTGGAGAATTATATTATTCATCTTACATATTATTAAATAAATTACCATTACATAAAAATAAAGAAATATCTACTTTTTATAATGAGAAAATAAATCATATAAAAAAAATTATAAGCACAAAATAAAGAATAAGATGAGAAAAAACAATATAAAAAAAATGTTTACTTTCATTTTACTAGTTTTTTTTGGAATTGTTCATATCTCTTTTTTTGTTATTGAAAAAATAAAATCCCTATCCAATAATAAATATAATGATATTTTATCATTCCATAAATATTATTTCAAAAAAATAATGAAGGAAATAAAGATAAAATGATAAAGAAATTGATTTTTTCTTTAATTTTTGGAATTATTGCATATTCTATCCTATTATATCTTATAGATATAGAAACTTTGATTGAGATAGTGAAATATGTTGACCCGATAATAATATTTATCGCGTTTTTATTTATTCTTTTTAGTCTTTTCTTTGAATTTTTAAGATGGAAATATTATATGAATTCTTTAAATATAAAAGTAGATAATGCAAAAAATCTGTTGATTTTTCTGTCTACATTAAGCTTTGGTTTTATGCCTATGAAATCTGGAGAATTATTAAGATATTATTATCTAAAAAAAGAAAAAATATCAATATCAAAATCAATACCTATTCATTTCATATCAAATCTAACAACTTTTTTTGTTGTTCTTCTTTTTTCAACACCTATATTATTAGTATTAGATAAAATTTTTTTATTTTATGCTTTTACAACATTACTTATCTTGTTCTTTTTTTCATTAAAATACTCGAAAAAGTATATTAAAGCACTTAAATACATATCAACAAAGATAAAATTCAAAAAAATTACCAAGCTTGAAAATTCATTAGAATCATCAAAAAAACTTTTAGGTATAAAACATTTGGTCAGAGGTTTTACATATACTATGATTTATTATGTTTTTATGTTTTTTTCAGTTTTTCTTGTTTCTAGATCTTTAGGAATCAATTTTTCTCCTATCATTATTTTTTCAATATATTCTCTTTCTCTTATTATCGGCGCAATATCTATGATGCCTGGAGGTGTTGGTGTTGTAGAAGGGTCAAGTTTGATTTTATTGATGAATTATATTGATAACTCACTTGCAATAGCTCTTATATTTTTGATAAGATTTTTGAGTTTGTGGATGACAACTTTTATTGGATTTGTTGCTCTTTATCTCTTAAATCTGAAAGAAACTCTTCACAAGAAATAACTTTTTCTTGCTTTTCAATTAATTTCTCCAATATATAAAATGCTATTTTTCCTGAATTTATTTTTTGCATAAACCTTACAAAAAAACTTGCATTTTTATCAAATATTCCTTTTTTTAGATCATAATCATGCATACTGAATACTTTTTTATCTAATCTTGGTAAGATGATTAAAGGATATGTTAACTTAAGAAATGAAAGAAGGGCAGGAAATTTAAAAACTGTAAAATTAGATATTGGAAATTCATACATTTTTTCTGATAACTTATAAGGTTTATTTGGATATTTTCTATAATTATATCTAAAAGGGAAATAAAAAGAAGTTTGTGATGAATCATATTCATATATCTTTTTTGATATTTGAAAAAAGCTTTTTGGTAAAAGATTGTAAGGTGCTCTAAATCCTTTGCATTTTATACCCAATCTTTTAATCTTTTCTTTTGATGATACCAACTCATTTTGAAGTATCTTTTTATCTATTTTTTGAAGATTATGATGGTTTTCGGTGTGAGATCCAATTTCGTGATTTTTTGAGATTAGTTTTATTAGGTCTTTATGTTTAGATATTTGGTTTGTTTGAATGAAAAAAGTTGCTTTTGCATTATGTTTTTTTAATAAGGATAATAGCTTTTTTATTTCTTTACTAGTCTGATCTAAAAATTCTATATCTATAGTGAGAATCATATTAATAACTTGAATGACTTACATGATGTGAGTGAGTACCTGTAGCTCCATCACCATCATTATGGATTTGCATGCTGTTCTGATGGGTTGTTCCATCTGCATCGCTTGATTGAGTTGCTAAAGAAAGGGTTGTAAGAATAATTCCAGTTTTTATAAGGTGTTCTTTGGTTATTTTTCCATCTTCTTTAATTAAAAAATTAGTTATCTTTTTCTTTAATTTTGGAATTTTCATGAATATACTATTAACTATTATGCTTTATAAAGGTTTCTTTCACGACCCTATCAAATTGAGACATATAAATTTTACATCTACTTGTTTGGGTTATTTTCCCTATAATATTTCCTTGTTCTGAATAATTGCATACAGGACAAACCCCACAATAAGGTTTGTATGCACAAGTATCACAGATAAATTGATCATTTATGGATGAATTCACAATTGAACAGGCTTTATCACATGTTACTACCTGAGCAAATTCTTGATTTACATTCCCTATATGAAATAAATCTTCATTTAACATTCTTGCTTCATCACAAGTATATATTAAACCATTATAATCATATGCTAATTGACCAATAACTGCACCACAAGGACTTCTCATCTCTAAATAATTTGGATCTTTTTTATTTTTTAATTTTGCTTGTATAATATTATATCCTCTTTCAATCATATTTATTTTATTTATTTGGATATAATCAATAGATTTATTCCAAAACCCTATAAATTCTTCAGGAGTATAGCTTATTTTTTCCCAAGCGCTTTTTGCAAATCCAAGATTATTCAAAAATCTAAGATGAACCATATTTAATCCAAGTTTAGCATATTCATCAATTATCTCTTTTGAATATTTCAAACTATTTTTAGTTATTGTTACTAAAGCATTGATTTGTGAATCAATGTCTCTTTTAATATATTCATCATTAAACTTTTTTATCCAATATATTACTTCCTCATAATTGCTTTTATTATGGACACGGTTTTTATCATGTAATTCTTTAGGACCATCAAGACTTGTGCACACACCTACATTTTTTTCAATCAAATAATCCATCTTTTCTTCATCCATCAGCCCCATATTTGTAACTAAATCTATTTGAAGATCTTTTCCTATTGTATCATTTAACTCATGAGCATATTCAACTATGAATTTTAAAACACTCCAATTAAGCAAAGGTTCTCCTCCTTGAAATTCGATCGTTATTTTATTGCTTGGTGATTGAAATATAAAATCAACAGTTTTTTTAGCTGTGTTCAAATCCATATCCAATTCTTTTTTACTTTCATTTTCTCTTCCAGCATGACAATAAACACAAGACATATTACATCTTTTTGTAAGAACAATTACATGTAATGAAGTTCCTTGAAATAAGAAATCATTACGTTTCCTTAAGTTATCTATTTTTTTAGAAATATTTTTAGTAATTATCTCTTTATCTAATAATTTTTTTTTAAGATTATCAGGAACCGTTTCTTTTTTTATCTGTTTCAACTCAGATATATTAAGAATTATTGAAGAACCATCATCTGTTGATAAGAAATATTTATCACCTATCTTTCTGATCCTATAATTATCTATCATTTAATGATAACCCCAACACATAATTGCAGAATTCATCAAACACTTCCTCGTTGAATTCTATATTTAGATTAAAATCTTCCTGATTGAAAGAAATTATAAATTCATTAAAATCTTTTATGGCTGTTTCTATAGCTTTTTTAGAATAGAAATTTTTGTTAAAACTAATTTTCATCATCTTCCCAAGGAACTATCATATCATTTTCATCAGATTCCTCTGATTCACCATCTAATTCTTTAAGTAACCTATCAAATTCATCATCTTCTACCAAGTTTGGGTCGTTTGTTGCAAGGGCTCTTTGTAATATCAATTCTCTAATTTTTCTAGTTGAATCTGCTCTTTTTTTATAATCAGAATAATTTATCAATTCATTAAAAAAATCATGAGCGATTTCTTCGATATCTTTTCCTTTTTTAGCTTTAATCTTTACTAGAATTTCTTTTTTTGGATCACCATCAAGTATTATGTAAGACTTATCTAAAAAAAGGTAAGTTGCAGAATAAATCACTTCAAGATCATACATTTTTGGATTTATTGATAAAACCGCTTTATCATTTTCAATTTTGATATTTTTCTCCATGACGTCACCTATAAAATCAAATTTTTCACATATATTAAAACATTTCCTTTTACCAAAATAGTAATTATAACTCCTATAAAAACCAATAAAGCGAAAGGGATTGTTGTGTTTACTCTCATTTTTTTAAATCCAATTTTTTTTATGATTTTTATATCCTTAAAGGTTAATCCATCTGAACTTGCGCCTATATACAAATTACTTTTAGTCTTATTTTTTTCTTCACAATAATAATAGAAGTTTCCATGTTTTATAGCATTTTGGCCTTTTGCTTTTTTTTCTGTTCTTTTTATATCTTCAAAAAGGATCATACCTGGTTTTACTTCTTCAACTAAAAGCTCTCTATAAAATAATTCATTAAAAAATTTCAAGAAAGTCCCTCGGATCATTGAATAAGATAACCTCCATAACATCCCATAAATAATAAAATTTTTAAGAAAATTTAAGGAATATATTGAAGAGTCCTTTGCAATCCTTAAAAAAGATAATAAGATCATTACAAAAAATATTTTGTTTACATCTTTTAATTTTAAATATATCAATAAACTTAAAATAAAATAAAACATTGAATTTTGAAAATTTAAATAGGTAAATATTGATTCAATAAGCCAATATATTACAAAAAAGAATAATAGTGCAAAAAAAGTTTCTTTTAGCGTAAAAGAAGATATGAATGCTTCTTTAAGATTCTTTAAATTTTTTTTATCAAATTTTAAAGCCAGATTAAATAGGATATATGTTAAGGATATTGTGAATATATTAAATAATAAGGAGATTCCAGGATAATGTTTTTGATAGCCAAGAGAATACATTGCTAAAGGTATTAAAGAGGTAAATGTAATGAAAAGTTTTCCATCTCCTGCACTCCAAATATCATAATAATAAAAGCCGAATCCAATAATTATTGCAAATAATAGGTTTA
Organism: Candidatus Woesearchaeota archaeon; assembly: GCA_002867475.1. GTDB lineage: Archaea > Nanobdellota > Nanobdellia > Woesearchaeales > BM511 > BM511. The sequence continues at coordinate 8,075 of PKTL01000021.1, read as the reverse complement.
TGGATAATTCCATAATATAATCCACTTTAAATGAATTATTGAAATAATTATGAAATATAAGAATTGAATTGATTAAAAAGGAATAAATAAGAGCTAAAATTATCCACTTATTTCGTATCTTTCCAAATTTTATATCCTCATAACTTGTTATTATGCCTAGAAAAAGTATCATAGGTAGAAAATAGTATATCATTTCCATCTTTTCATAATATTTTTATTAATGCTTTTCTAATATCTGTCTGCCTTAATTCATAAGGTTCGCTTGCAAAGCTAAAGCATTCAATATTTATCTTATACTTATTGCAGATCTTCTTGTTCTGCTTAAATCGACCGAGTATCTTATTCTTATTATTTGATTTTAATAAGAGATTATATGAAAAGCATAATTTTTTCTCAATATTTTTCATCTCTTTAGCTAATACTTGGTTCAAACCACTATTTCGATGATGTATGAAATCTATTTTTTTCTGATCTTCAATATTAAACAGATGGTTTACTTTTTTTGCTTCAAATCCTGATCTGTTAGGGTTTTCTAAAAAGACATATTCACATTCAGGAATCTTGTTTATCTCTGATTCATTGATTAATAATCCTTTATGAATAATTAGGCCTTTTTCTTTAGAAATCTCTTTTTTCTTATATTCTTTCAATGAATATAGAAATACTAATTCAGTTTCGCCCAATCTTTTTGACATATCTATCAATTCTTTCTCGTTCCCTTTAGGTATCAATACGTCCATATTTTTGATTAAATAGTTAAAGCTTATATATGTAACGCAATTATTAGAATGGATGGAAAAAAAGGATAATCTTGAAAGGGTGCAGAAAATCATTGCTGAAAGCGGTTTTTGTTCTCGTCGTAAAGCTGAAGAATTTATTGAAAAAGGACAGGTTTTTGTTAATGATAAGCAGATAAAGATTGGTGATAAAGCAGATGTTTCTAAAGATAAGATTCGAATTGGTAATAAACAGATTAAAAAGAAAAAGAAAGTTTATATCATGCTTAATAAGCCTCGTGGATATATTACTACAGCAGATGATATGTATGAGAGAAAAAAGGTTACAGACCTTATTGACATTAATGAAAGGCTTTTTTATGTAGGGAGACTTGATAGAGACGCTAGCGGACTTCTATTAATGACTAATGATGGTGATTGGGCTAATTCTTTGATGCATCCAAGCAAAAAGATTGATAAGGAATATCATGCAGAGCTTGACCGACCAATCGACAAGAAAACTTTAGCCATAATGAATAAAGGTTTTAAATTAAAAGATGGATACATCCGGCCAAGAGTGAAGATGATAAGCAAGAATTTCTGTTCTCTTATAATCCATGAAGGTAAAAATAAGATTGTCAAAAGAATCTTCAATGAGTTTGGTTATAGGGTTATCCAGCTTAAACGTGTGAAGGTTGGTGAATATAGGCTTGGAAGATTAAAACCTGGTGAATGGAAATATATAACCCCTTAAATTCTTAAAAAAAACTATAATACAAGTACAAATACACCAAGGAGTATTATTGTTGTTGATACTGTTTTTGACAAAAGATTTGTTTCATGAAGAAGCCTTCCTCCAATTATGACATCAAGAAGTGTTGATAGCCTTCTTATAGGTATTATAAGCGCTATCATCGCACCAGGAATTGCTACAGCTGTCAAGTAAACGAACATGCTTCCTATCTCGAACAAGCTTATCAAAGGTATTATAAGTCCGGCTTTTCTTGCATCTTTTAATATTAGCTTGTAAGGATAACCTGTGAACCGATAACAGAAAAGCAAGAATAAAAACCCTATAAGAAAAGATAGATGAAGATAATCAAAAGGTCTAACGTTTGAAATGATAAATAAATATTTGGTTAATATTGCTGACACTCCAAAAAAAGATATTGATAAAAGACTATAATGAAAATATTTTGATTTATAGAAAACCTTTAACGGTTCGAAAAATGAATGCTTCCGATTTAATTGCAATGAATACGTTCCAAATATTATCAAAAATACCCCAAGAAGTTGCCCTAAAGACAATCTATCTCCTAAAAATAAAAAACTAAGTATCAAAACTATAACACTTGACAGGTTACTTATAGGTGCTGAAACGCTTAAGTCTAAATGACGTAATGCTTTAGTGAACATTAAGAACCCTGATGCTATCAAAATACTTCTTATTCCTATTAATGCGAAGCTTAGAGAATTTATTGCTGAATAATCCATGAATAAAAAATTTGGTACAAGTATCAAACTTATGAAACCAAACATAGAAATAGTGAATTCTAGACTGTGTTCTTTTTCCAACACATTTTTTTGTAGTATCTGCTCAAATGCAAGTAAAAAAGCACTTATTATTGCAAGTATTAACCAATCCATACTTTAATTTTAGAATGTTTCCTTTATTAAAGTTTTCAAAAGAAATCGCTTAATCCTTTTTGGCTGTTCTCTTTTTTTGCTTTTTGATAGCTGTTGAAAAAGTTAGTTACTCTATCAATTGAGAAATCATGTTCATCAACAAGTATTTTTATCAGTTCTTTTTCATCTGGTTCTTTCCATTCAATATTATACTCATCGCTTGTTGGCACTTTTTTTAATGCATAATAGACTTCTGTCCAAGGAAAATCAAAGAATTCATCCCATTTCACTTCCTTGAAAAGTTTATCAAAATCTTTATTGTTCTCTTTTATCAATTTAATTGCGTTTTTTGGACCTATACCTTTTATCCCACCTATATTATAATCTGTTCCGACAAGCATTGCAAGAACTATCAATTGATCTTGGTCAAGCCCTAAATTATTTAAATTTTCAGATAAGGATATTATTTCAGGTTCAATTGTTTGATAACTCAATTTATTTGGTAATTTTTTCCTACCATTAAGAGTTAAATTTTTTATGAAATATGGTGCTTCAAAAAGAAGGCTATCATAATCTTGACTTATTATTGCATACACATCTCCTTTTTTTGCCATATATGATGCTTGTGCTTCTCCTTCGCTTGGTGCCTGAACAACAGGAATTCCAAGAGCATCAAGAAGTTTTTTTGCTTCTTTAACCATTTCAGGGGTAAGTTTGCTTGTACGCCCAGCATATTTTTTCATCATCTCTATATCATTTTCACTTTCTGCTTTATCAAACTCTAATTGTGCTTTGAGTTTTGCTTCTTTTCGTCTTGCAAGCTCTTTCTTTTTTAGTTCTGAAACTTCTCCATCAAACACAAATACTAGTTTAAGGTCTTTTTCCATCAATTTTGTAACACGAGAGAAAAGACCTATCAAATGGCTTGTTATATTCCCTTTGGAATCTTTTAAGGGAGTTCCATCTGCTTGCCTAATAGTTGTGACAAACTGATAGAGCATGTTAAATGCGTCAACTGCCAATGTTTTTCCTTTCAGATCTGCTATTTTTATTGGTTTTGATATGATTAGGTTTCCTATTGCTGTTCCCATTTTGATTATTCTAATATTTTTATTGTTACTTGTTTGAACTTTTCTAGTTCTACTAAAGATTTTTTTGTAAATTCTCCTGTTGTTAAGTATATTGTTGGAAGCCTATATTGGTCTGCTTGCATGTATGCTGCTCCAACGTCAGTTTCATTGTTCTTTTTCTTGTCTTTTGCTTTACAATAATAGTTCAGTTCGCCAAGTGGAGAAAAAATCTTTATCAGAAAATCATATTCTTTGTTCTTCTTTATAAGAAATTCTTCTATGATCTTTATATTATTCTTATGAAAATATTCTTTTATTTTTGATAAGAACTCTGTTGTTTCAAGATTTTCTTTTTTATTCAAAGATTCTTGCATCTCTTTTGGTTCATTCTCAGCTGATTTAAATGTAAATTCTTGTCTTGGTTCTTCCTTATTTTTATCTTCTTTTATAGGTTCAGGTTTTGAGATTTTTAGAACAGGTTCTTCTTTTTGTATTTTTTCTGGCTCTTTTGGTTTAAACATCTCTTTTATTAGCTTAATTGCTTCATCATTTTTTAGCATATACCACTTCCAAAAGATCTCTTTTTGTCCATTTACATTTATTTCGAGAGGTTTAGAAAAATCTTTTATTGCTCTTAATGAAACTCTCACTAAAGGTTCAAGTTTTGAGTCTCTTAATATCTTTTTTTGATATAGAAGATCATATGCACGTTTATCTTTTTCATTTAGATGTTTTGCTAGATTTTGTAATTCCATCTCTTGTCCTAAAATATAGTAGGTTGGACTTGCACCAATTTTTGTATTTGTAACTTTTACTTGATTGTTGTTTATCAACTCAGAAAGTACTGCTCCAACCATAAAAGTGTCGCTTTTACCAAGTATTTTTACTATTTCTCTAGGTAGAATTGGTCCTTTTGATTTTACAGCTTCTAATACTTCTTCTCGTGATACAACTTCCATGATAGAGATTGTTGTTTATGATTTTATAAACCTACCGAATAGTTATTACTATCAAAAAGTATTTAAGAAAGATTATTATTTTACTCTGGAATAAGGGATATATATGAAGGGTAATAAAAAAGATAGGCGCTTTGAAGTATTGCTTGATAGATGGTATATTCTTCAAGAATTCTATACTGATTACATGTTTTTACATAATGAACAAAATAAAATTCTTAAAAAACTAATGCCTTCAAAAGGTTCTTTAGAAGAGATAGCAAACTTAGAGCACATGTTTGGTAAAAAAGAAGCGATTAAATTATATCGCCAGGGCATAATTGCAAGTTCTATAAATGAAGTTTTATATGATACAAAAGAGGAAATATTACAGATGTTAGAAGAATCAAGCTATATTTCAAAAAGGCTTAATATAAATGACCTAGATGCAATAAACAAATCTATTGAATGGAATGATAATGAAATAATTTATGGAGATCTTGCCCAAGAGATTTGGGACACTTATTATTTTAATGAAGATATATATTCATCAATAAAAAATACCTTGATGAATTATGGAGAAAAAATAGATAATATGCAGAAATGGGTAATGGATAATTTAAATATTGATAATGAAGATGAATTGGTTGCTTTTGTAAAATATAAATCGTTGATTGAATTGGATGAACCAGTAACAAGACAAGAAAAAGACACACATATATTAATCAATAATTATGGTTTTTCTGAAAAAAAAGCAAAATTATATCTAGAAAGCAACATGTTGGATTCTGAAACAGCCTATTTTTTCTTAAAAGATATAGAAGAAGGTAAAAATTTTTATGATTCGATGAATACTCATATATATGGTTATATTGAACCTAGACTATTAAAAGATGGACAAGTTGAATTTGATGAAAAATATAATCCTCCTAAAGAAATAGATAGCGTTTTATCAAACCTAGGTTTCGATACAAAACAAGAATTTTTGGATTATGCTGAATTTAAAAGAGAAGAGATACTTCATTCAAATATTACTCTTTAATCCTTAGCTATCCTTATATCTTTTGATTTGATTGTTTTTCTTCCTGTGTGTTCAGCAAACATTATTGCTTTTTTAGAAATCTTTTCACTTTTTTCCATCAATACTCGGTAAAGCATATACTTTGCATCTTCACTAACCCTTATCTCTTCATTTTGCTTTATCAATTTTTCCATGCCAGCCAAAGATATAAGATTTTTTTCTTTCATAAAATTACCATTACTCTTTTTAGTTAAATACTTTTCCACTGGACACTGGACACATTCAAATTTAATTTATAAAGATTAAAAATATTTGATTTTTATGAATCAAAAAAGAAAAGGAACCAATGCTGAAAGAGAACTTATCAAGATCTTTTGGGAACATGGTTGGGCTTGCATGAGAAGTGCTGGTAGTGGTTCAACCCAATACCCCAGCCCAGACATCCTTGCTGGAAATAGTATAAGAAAAATAGGTATTGAATGTAAATTATCAAGTTCTCCAAATAAATATTTTTCAAAAGAAGAGATTAAACAACTTATTAATTTTTGTAGTTATTTTGGTGCAGAAGCCTGGATTGCTGTGAAATTCAAGAATAAATCTTGGCATTTATTTTCAACTGAAGATTTGGTTGAAACAGAAAAAGGTTATGCCTTATATGAAAGATTATGTGATCTTAAAGGCTTAAATATAAAAGAATTTTTTTCTATTTGAACATCCAAGGATAAAATCTTCTTATCTCATTTATGAATGTATTAGGGTTATATATTCCTAATTCACTTATTATTCCTGAAATATTTGTTGCTTCTATCTTTTCAAAAGCTATATTTTTTATTTTTATACCTTTAGGAGGTTTTTCCCATACCTCTTTTGGATTTCGTTCTTCTATCTCTTCATCAAAGCCTTGTATTGATTTTGGATCAAACTTCCAACTATTAGTGCAGCAATATACTGGGACATCATACCTATTAGCGATTTCAGAAAACATTCCACTTCCAATTTTATTTATAACATCTCCTTCGCTTGTTACAGCATCGCTTCCAAATAATACCATGTCTGCTTGTCGTATTGCTATTCTTGCTGCGTTATCAGGATAATGTGTTACTTTTATACCTAATTTTGATAGATCTTCCGCAGTTATCCTGCCTTGATATTTAGGTCTTGTTTCGGTGTTTAGAACTGTAAACTTTTTCTTTTGTTTTATTGCTTCTTTAAATATTGAAATAACAGTATTAGAATGGCAATGAGTATATATTTTCATCCCATTTTTTATTTTATTTGCACCTATCTTCGCAATTTCCCTATCTGAATTTAAAAAATGAGATGTCGCTTTTTCTATATTTCTTTTAAGATTTATTTTTAGATTATTTTCATTTATGTCTGAAAATAGAAAATTTAAAGAATTTCTTAAAGCAGGTTCTGTGGGTCTTGTCGAGATAAGGGTTTGTTTTGCAAGTTTTAATTGCATCAATAATTCAACATCTGTTGAATCCTTATTCTTTAAAAAGATATCATTTACAGCTTTAATACTTGCTTTTGCTATATTTTCTGCTCCTTGAATCTTTAGAGCTTTAATATCCTCAACTATCTTTTTGAACATATTATAAGAGAATAAAAAGAATTATTTTATATGAAGTTTCTTTTCGATCTTTGCTTCTTCTTTTAAGATCATATCTTCTTCTTTGATTATTTTCTTTACCATCAATCCAAGATTTTCATCCATTCTTGCGATTCTTCGCTCCATTAAGATCAAAACCCTTAAACTATATACTATTGATGCTAGTGTTCCTATAATAATTGAAACAATTACAACATCTAAATTTCCGTCTCCTATTGCCATCTTTAATTGTCACCTCTAAATATAATATTATAATTATTATGATTTTATTATATAAATGTTTTGAAAATAAGATTATTAGAACCTAAAAATAAATATTATAAAATATTGATACATAGATCAATTTTTAAGAGAATTTTCTTCAGCCATCTCAAATATTACATTAAACATATCTGAAATGCTTTGAGCAAAAAAAGGAGTGTTTACCCATACACCAACATCATAGCTTGGATGTACTTCGGTATCTGGTAAAAGCATAAAAAGTAATTCTTTATTATCTACAATCATGAATCTTGAATTCACTTTTTTTGTATTTTTTATTTCAGCATATTTTGATAACTCATCCAATACATTATCATGTTTTTGGTTTATTGGTGCTAAAATTTGTATTTTTACATCTCTATTTTTTAATTTTTCAAATGCTTTTTTTAGAAATGGTGCTTTTTTTATAAGCCCCTCTTCAGTTGTCATTATTTGAATTGATTCTGTTGCTGATGAAAACATTAATTGAAAATGATCATATATGTTGTCCCTTCCTTTCAATGATGCAGTAAGGTCTGTTGCTTCAACCATTTCAACACCTTGAGTGTAAAGTAGATTTAATTCATTTAGGACTTCGCTTCCATTTATCTCTTCAATCATGTTTGTCCTTTCAACCATATCTTCTTTGATTTTCTTCTTTACTCTTTCAACTACTTCACTTGGTGATACAGCAATGTATTTTATTGGTTTTCCAAGTTTCATAACTACAAAACCTTTTTTCTCAAGTGATTCTAGAACATCATAGCTTCTTGATCTTGGTACGTTTGCAATATCTGATAATTCTCCTGCTGTACTTACTACTCTTGAAAGAAGTGCTATCCAGATTTTGCT
>PKTL01000052.1 GCA_002867475.1 Candidatus Woesearchaeota archaeon | reverse complement strand
TAGTTCTCATTCGCTTATAACCACTTCATAAAAACTTCCTGTTTTTACTTGTTATTTTCAAAAACTAAAGGCCATCCTAGCTTTACGTTTTTGAAAATTCATCTCACTCATTCATATAGCCATTCAAAAAAAATAATCCAAAAGTAAATTACTTGTCTTACCAGAGAGAAAAGGTGGAGGCAGACATTGGGTATTTAATTAAGTGCATATTAAATACTGGATTCTTCGAATCGCTCCGGGCCATTTGTATCCCGCTCGCCCAATATCTGCAATCGGACTTATTTTATTATAAATAATATAGAAATGTTAAAAAACAACTTAAAAACACAAATGAAAAAATAAAAAACGATTGAATTAAATGAAATAATCAAATATAATTTGCTAAAAGGTATAAGTGGAGGGGATATGTTGTTTAACGAAGCTGTTGAGTCTATAGGAACATTAACTGATTTAAAAAGGATTGCAAGTGCATATGTAATTGATTATAGAAATCTTTCTCAAGAAGAAATTGTAGAAGCTCTAAAAAAAACTGCTCCGCAATATTATCATGAACAAAATATTATAGATACATTAGAAAATATATATTTAAACCCAGAAAGAAACATCAGAATAATTTCAATAATTTTATTAAAGAATATACTTCTTAATAAAGATAATTTCATGGAACTTCAAAAGGATGTTAACAAAGATATTCTTGAATTTGAAAAGAAAATTATTAATGATTCAAATGAGTTAACTTTATTAAAGCAAACAAACAGGGGAGAGAAACTTGATTTATTTAAATTTATTATTGAAACTGCTTGGCAGAACAATGATAATATTTCACCTGATGAAAAGAACTTATTAGAAAAGATTAAAAATCGACTTAGTATTACTGACTATGAATATCAAATTCTTGAGGCTCAAATTGGAAGATTCCCTAAAAATGATAACGAAATTCATACTAATTCAGAAATTGAAGAAGTTAGAAGGTTTTTACAAAGTAAAGGTCTTATCTTTTCAATTAGAGATGGAGATAAAAATGATTATGATTTGATTCCAAAAGAAATAGTAGATGCATTAAGAAAAATTTTTGGGATCGAAATGAAAGAACATGGTTATAGAGAATTATTAAAAACAAAATATGTAAGAACAAAAAAATACCTAGTGCAAATTTTAAACAAGGGAAATGTAGAAACTAAAAATTCAATGACAGTAGAAGAATTACAAAACCTTTGTTTGGAAAGAATTAAACCCACAATATTACTAGGTGGTTATTCTCCTTTTGATGGGTTAAATACAAAAATTCTTTCAAAGTGGTGTAAAGAGATAGACATTCCTTGTAGTGGACAAAAAACAGAATTAATAAATAGAATTATTGATTACTATGATGGAATTTTTGAGAAACCAGAATCTACAGAAGATCCAAGAGCATTGCTAATTGATTATTTCGAGGATTTAGCTGCAAGAAATTTAGATAAGCTAAGAAAGCAAGGTGTTATTCAAAAAGATTTAGAGTGTGAACATTTATTTGAGCAAGCTACTAATTACATATTCGAAAAATTTCTTAATCATAAACCATTACTTTTAAGAGGAAACGAACAACCTGATGGAATCTTATCCTTTGGTAATAAGTTTATCTTATGGGATAACAAATCAAAGGAAACAGATGTAAATTTAAAAGACCATATAAAACAGTTTGATAGATATATTAGAAATTCTGAAAAATCAGTCGCTTCCTTTTTAGTTATTGGACCTTCATTTACGGAAGCTTCATCAAAAGAAAGTATGAAATATTCTGCTCTTAATGAAACAAATATCTGTTTGATCTCAGCAAAGGATTTTAAAAAGCTGGCTTTAGATTGGTTTGAAAAAGAGGGAGATACAGAAAAATCATTTCCGCTTGGCTTCTTCAGACAAAATGGCGAATTTGACCTGTCGTTAATAGATTTAAGTTAAGGAAAAAAGAATGATTTATTATAAAGATGTTGAAAAAATAACATTAGAAGATGTTGAATCGTTGATTGAGAATGAAATACCAGAGAATGCTTTGCTCGAATATAAAAGAGAATTGAAAATTCAAAAAGGAGATGAAAGAAAAGAATTCTTAAAAGATGTTTCAGCATTTGCAAATTCCAGAGGTGGATTATTTATATTTGGGATACAAGAATCAGATGAAGGAAATCCTGAAGAAATTGTTGGAATTGAAGCCGAAAACACTGATAAAAAATTACTCCAAATTCAAGAAATTATTTGTTCAGGAATTGAACCTATTATTAATAATGCAAAAATTCGTTTTTTAAAAATAAAAGATAATAAACATATATTGTTAATAAAGATATTTAGAAGTTGGAATTTGCCACATAGAGTTTGCTATAAGAAAAGTGATAAATTTTTTATAAGAAGAAATAATCAAGTGAGTAGAATAACAATAGAGGAACTTAAAATGATGTTTACTGGAAACGAAGAATTAAAAGAAAAAATTTTTAAATTTCGAGATAGTAGGATAGCTAAGAAAAATACTGTTTTTCCAAAACAAACTCTGTACTTACATGTTGTTCCAATTCAATCTTTTTATGAAGAATATAAATTTGATCTTTCAGTTCTTGAAAAAGCTATACAAAATAATCCTTTGATAAGATCTTTACAAAAAAAATATAATTTTGATGGATTAAATTATATAAATTTAAATATCCCATTAATAAAGTCAATACAAATTTTTAGAGACGGAAAAATTGAACTAATTATAAATTTACAAATTCAAGATCAAGAAATGCTAAATTTGATCCCGGTTGCGTGGATTAATAATGCATTATATGATCATGTTAGAAATATTTTTAATTTTTATAATAAAATTGAGATATTGCCTCCATTTTTAATTTTGATGACATGTAATAATTTTCTAGGGAAAAAAATTCATTTACATAATTCGGTTTTTATATACGATGATAATGTCTTTTCAGAGAATACTTTAAAATTCCCGGATATCTTGATTGAAAATGTTCAAGAATATGTACCGGAAAGAATTCTTCCGGTTTTAGATTTATTATGGCAAGCATGTGGTTATGAAAAATGTAAATATCCAATAAAAGAAAAAAATCAAAGGTAAATAATATAAATGAATGATAGATATAAAAAATTTTTAGAAACTTTTGACCAGATTGATAAAAAAAATTTTTCTGAAATTGAAATAGGCGATTTTATAAGAAAAAATTACTCAAAGGAAGAAATAAATAATGACCAGAAAATTTATTCAGAAAATATTGCTTTTGAATTTTCTGAAAATAATGAAAGTACATCACGGTTCTATTATGGTGAAAAAATTATTTTTAAAGATACAGATGGAAATTTAATCCATTATCCGACAATAAAAAATTTGAATAAAAATATAATTGAATATTGGGAAAAAAGAACAAATGAAGCGGAAAACCCGATTTTAATGTGGAAATACACAGGTTTGATTTTGGAATTTAAAAAGCCATTAACAAAAGAAAAACCTGTTTTTGATATATTTGTAAAACATATTAATTCGGCTATAGAAATTGCTAATGGAAATTATGATAAATATAAACTTCATACATTTGAAAAATTAAAAAGAGCGTTGAGTCTTTCGATATCATATAAAAATGATGAATTAATTAATAGAATCGTAAATACAATAATTGAATTTGAAGAGAATAATGCAATTGATGATAAAGCTGGATTATGGGGATATGCTTTTGAGTTTTTATTAAATAATGATAAAGTTGAATTAGACTCAGAAAAGAAAAATAAAATCATCCAAGATATGGAAGAACGTTTTACAAGGTTAACTAACAAGGAATCCTTTAATGCTTGGACTGCAGAGAAAGCTGGTATTATTTTAGCGGAATATTACAAGAAAAATAATGATAAAATAAATTTATCAAGAATTATTGAATGTTTATGTGAAGCAATGGAAAGTTTTTCCTCGAAAAATAATTCTACACTTTTTTTTGAAAAAACGTACAGTATTTATAAAAATTATGGTTTTAATGAAAAAGCTGAAAAGAGTTTAATTAAACTTAAAGAATTATCGAAAGAAGTTCCAGATACTTTGCAAACATTTTCTGCTAACTTTGAAATATCAAATGAAAAAATTGAATCTTTGTTAAAAAAACTTTCTGAAGGTTCATTTGGTGATGTTATAAAAAACAATATTATATATTTTTTGCCCAATAAGGAAAATACTATAAAACAATTAGAAGATTTAGCGAAAACTGCTCCGTTAAATTATGTAATGCCAATGAAATTAATAAATGAAAATGGTGTAACAATAGCGAAAATCGGGTCTTTAATGGAAGATCAAAAGGGACATATAATATATCAAATATATCAAAATCTTTTGATGATTTCGCCTTTGCTAACAATGTCATTTGAAAATTTAATAAAAAACAGAATATTTACTAAAGAAAAAGTGTCCAATTTTCTTTTTCTCTCTCCTGTTTTTACAAAAGAGCAAGAAACATTTATTAAATTGAGTTTAGAAAATTATTTCAATGAAAATTATATTGTTTTTGTTAGTTTAATAATTCCTCAAATAGAAAAAGCTTTAAGAAATTTAGTTGAAAAATCTGGTGGTAATATATTGAAACCAAATAAATCTGAAGGTTTTGATGTAAGATTGTTTCATGATGTAATTAATGATGAAATCGTTAAAAAAACATTCGGAGAAAATGCTATTTTATATTTTAAAGTATTTTATTTAGATAAACGTGGATTAAATTTAAGAAATAATGTTTGCCATGGATTATTTACAGAATATTCATTAAATAAAGATATAGCAAATAGAGTTTTACACACTCTTCTGATTTTAGGTTCTGTAAGAGAAAATAAATAATTTTAAAAAAGTTTTTTAATTAATGAAATTCCAACATTCTGCAGTTATGTCGCGGGGCTACGGACCTGGCGAAGAGTCAACAAAGTTGAATCTTAGAGCAAACTTCATTTATAGTTTGATCGTACAGAACTGCTCCACCTCCCCACTATCGTGGAAGATTAATATAAGTATAGAAGTAGGATAATTCTCAGTGGGTGGCACCGGAGAAAGGAAATCAAAACTCTGGTTCTGTTTCACTAGGGATGTTTTGAGTTGCATCGCAGGGGTCAGGACCCATGGAGTATAAAACAGATTCTAATAAAATCAAAACATATATCTAAGGGTTAAAAGATCCTTTTAAAAATGTAACTGTGAAAATGCATGTCATTTTCACGAAGCATTAATCTTTATTTTCTGATTTTGTTTTCAATTGCTTTTAACTGTTTTTTCAAAACTTTTCACTATTCACTACTCACTTTTCACTGCATTTTTTGTCTTATGGTAAAAAAATGCAAAAAAAATTTGCATTTTAAAAAGGTTGC
>PKTL01000009.1 GCA_002867475.1 Candidatus Woesearchaeota archaeon | reverse complement strand
GTGAAACAGTTTTTCCTGCTCCAAATGGTCCTGGGATTGCTGCTACTCCACCTTTTGCTAATGGGAAGAAAACGTCGAAAACTCTTTGTCCGGTGGTTAGTGGAATAGTAGGTTGTAATTTTTCTTTTACTTTTCTAGGAGATCGTACTGGCCATCTTTGAGCTAGTTTCAATTCAATTCCGCTTTCAGTTTTTCCAACTACATCATCAACCGTATATTTTCCTGATTTAATATCTTTTACTTTTGATTCTTTTGCGTTTGGAGGAAGCATTATCTTGTGGATAACTCCTTCTGTTTCTTCAACTTCACCAATAACTGAACCTGGACCTACTTTATCGCCTTTTTTAACACTTGCCTTAAAGTCCCACTTTTTCTTGTGGTCTAATCCTGGCGCGTCTACTCCTCTTTCGATGAAATGTCCCATCTGTTTCTCTAGTATTGGTAGAGGTCTTTGAATTCCATCATAGATTGATGTTAGTAGTCCTGGACCTAGTTCTACAGATAGTGGTTCTCCAGTGTTTATTACTGGTTCTCCTGGCTTTAGTCCGCTTGTATTCTCATATACTTGGATTGTTGTGCTTTCGTCGTTGATCTGGATAACTTCTCCCATTAGTTTTTCGTTACCTACTCTTACAACGTCGAAAATTCTTGCTTTTAGTCCTGTAGCTACTACTACTGGACCTGCAATTCTTGATAGTTTTCCTACGTTTTCGTTCATTTTTTTCACCGTTTTGAATATAAATTTAATCTTTCCATAGGTCTACGCCTAAGGATTTCTTTATCATCTTCTGTAATGCTTCTTGTCCGCTTGAGTCTTGACTTAGCACTACTGTTACTGGTTTTACAGATTCCAAAGCATTTTCTTTCACTTTTTCATCTACCAAGTTTATTGTTTTGTCATCTGTGACTATGATTCCTACTTCTTGATCTTTTAGAAGCTTCTCGAATATTGGTGTTGGCGTGTCTGTTTCTATAGCGTTAACTCCTGCAAGCTTGAATCCCATTATGAATTCTGTACTTCCTACAGCTATAATCTTGAATTTTTCTTCCATCTTATACCACCACCAGTTGGTTTTCTACAAATTCATCATCAAGATTGAATTCTTTAGCTTTGATTATCAGTCTTAGATTTCTCATCTCTATCTCTTTTGCTAGAAGGTATCCAAGGATTATATCTGCTGATAATGGTTTTTGATGTAGTAATTTTCCGATCTTTACCAAAGATTCCTTATCAACTTGAGCTTCAGTTACTAGAAGGTCTTCAGTGATCTCCTTGTTCTTTTTCTGAAGGCTTTTGATTATATCATCATATGATTTTTCTACTAATGATAAGGTCTTTCTTTTTGGTTTGATAAGCAGAGATAATATTTCTTGATTGTCTTTTCCTGCTTTCTTAAACTTCAAGATTGTCTTAAGGTTTGCATTCTTTATTTCAGCCCTTAAGAAACCTTCAATTCTTCTATGGTTTATCTCTTCTGCTGATTTTTGCATCTCAAAATACATGTATTGGTCTAGAAGGTTTTCTATGTGGACCAAGCATTTTGAATCCTTATAATCTGCTAATGCCTTATTTGCCTTGACCTTATCTAAAAATCCTAATTTGTCGATCACTTTTTCTACGCTATCGCTTTTCAATAGGTTTTCAAAGAATAATTCTTGGTTCTTTGTTGCAGATATGAGTAATTCTCTTATATCATCCGCTGGTTTACCAAGCATTATTCCTCTTATTATTGTTTTGATATTGTGGATGTCATTTCTGATCAGATATGTATCTATCAATGTGCTGATTTTTGATTCACTTATCCTTTTTAGCTTCAAGTATGTGTTTGAAGTGTTTTCGATAAGTGCAAATTCTATTAGGTCAACACCATTTTTTGTTACTGCATACTTATCAATCTCTTTTTTGTACTCGTTTTCTGATAAGTATTTTATTATCTCCCCTACGCTCAGCTTTTGCAACTTATCATAATCTCCTCTTTTAAGGAGCTTACTTTTCATTGCTGATACACGAGCATATGTATATGGGTATTCTGATTTCATTTTTTCCATCCAAGTTTCATTAAAATAATATGTTTGCTATCTGCTGTAGATTTTTTGACCTTACGTTCTCGATCATCGTATCAAATGAATAATCTAGAACTATTGATCTGTCTTTGCTTTCAAGTATAAGTCCGCCGATGATATCTTTTGCAAGAATCTTTTGTTTTCCTGCAGTTATCAGTTTTACATCTTTGGAATTGCAATAGATATATTCTACATCAATCTCTTTTGATGCTTTGTCCAATATCTTCTTTAGAAGAGTTTTTTTCTTTGCATCGCTTAGTTTTCTTATTGATTCTATTGCTGTATCGAAAGCTTGGTCAAGCACTTCTTTTTTTGTTGCCATGACTATTTTTTTAGCATTGAGATTAGCTGTTGATATCTCTCTTTTGTGTAGAGCATCGATTGTAGCTTTTGTCTCAGCAGATTTTGTGATCTTTAATAGATCCATATCTTCGCTTGCTTTTGCCAATACTTCTTTTTCTTTGGCTTTAGCTTCACTTAAGATTGCTTTAACTTCTTTTTCTGCCTTGGCGATTATTTCTTTTTTTACGTCTTCAAGTGCCATTTTCTTTTCTCTGTTGTTTTATTTTTCCTTTTTTTAGGAAATTAAAATTGGATATTTTTGTTTATCCAATTCTTATGCAACCATACCCATAAGCATTATTGCAACGACTAATCCGAAAATTACGATTGATTCTGGAATTACAGTTAAGATAAGACCTTTACCAAATAGCTCTTCTTTTTATGCCATTGCGCCTACTGCTGCTGCACCGATTGATTTCTCTGCTAATCCTGCACCGATTGCTGATAGTCCAAAAGCAAGTCCTGCACCGATTGCGATTAATCCTGTGTTTACGTCTACCATTTTATTTTTTCCTCCATGTTTTTTGGAGAAAAAATGCTTGAATTTGTTTTTCTAAATTCATTGTGTTTTTTCCTCCGTTGTTATCATTATTTATTCATCTGCTTCTTTGCCAAAAGGTTTGTATAGGATTCCTCCTCCTTTGAAAAATTTGCCAAAGAACTCCACATAGTGAAGCCTAAGTGAATGTAAAAATGGACCTATTAGTCCAAGTAATATATTTATTGTGTGTCCTATAAGCAGTACTGATATTCCTGCTAAAATCATTAGTCCACCTGCATGGAACATATCTGTTGCAAAAGTATTAGTTATCAATGCTAATTGTACTGACGCTAATCCTACTGCCATAAGCCTTGCATATGATAAAGTATTTGATAGTATTGCTGGAAGCTCTATTGCGCCTATGAATCCTTCACCGATTATTATTAATAATGCACCGATTATTCCCATTATCATTATTACCATTTGTGAAGGTAGTATTGAATTTACTATATTTGCAATTAATCCTGTTACTATATTTATTGTAACAAGTAACCATAATAATGCTGGAATAAGAAGTATCCATCCTACTTTTTCTGTAATTGCATGCCAAAGACCATGATCTCTAAATATATTTATGAATCCTAATATGAATCCTAGTAGTAAATGTGCTACCCCCACCATTATTGATATAGATAATAAGTCTGGTACTTGGTGTGTTCTTTGGATAAGTTTTGGTGTTGGGTATACCATTTCTTCTGCTTCTTCTGTAAATAATTCAGGATGATGTTCTGGAATTAATTCATGCACTTCTTCAATGTGTGTAATTTCTACTCCTTCTGATGCAGGAACCACTCCTGATGAAATAACTATTGGTTCTCCATTTTCATCAAGTTCTATCTCGCTTGCTGATTCTAGATGCACATATTCACTTGCATTTTTTGTTACTTCAGTAACTTCATAATATTCAGTTTCGTGTTCTTCTGCATGAGCATCATGTGAACCTGCTGCATGAGGAACGATGGTTATACCAAAATTTTCAAGTTGATGTGCAACGGATTCTGGCATCTCTTCAAATCCGAAGTATTCGCCGAACATAACTCCAAAAAACATTGTTCCTATTGCTGAAATTATCAAAATATTTGCAAGCGCTTTTGCACTTGGCATCTTTTTCTTTAGGAACATGAAAAATAGTAATAGTAATAACCCATATCCAAAATCTCCTAACATAAATCCAAAGAATATTGGAAATGTTAATGCCATCAATCTTGTTGGATCTAACTCATTTGTTTTTGGAAGACTGAACATATGCATCAAAAATTCGAATGGTTTTGACATCTTAGGATTATCCATCTCAACAGGAATCTTGTCATCTTTTGTTGGCTTTGATTCCTTGAAATATATCTTTCCTTCAGTTATTGCTTCGATCTTTCTTTTGACATTTGCTAGCTTTTTTGTCGGTACAAATCCTTTTATCAAAAATGCATCTTTTGTTGCACCAAATGATAATGGAGCATCTGCTTTTGTCATCTCTTCAGTTAAGTATTCTTCAACTGATAGCATTTCAGCAGTATATTTTGTGCCTAGTTTTTCAAGCTCTGAATTATTTTTTTCGATTGATTTATTCGCTATCGTTATTTCTTTTGCAAGATTTGTAAGTTCCTTATTGTTTGAATCAGTAATATTTTTTATTGTTGAAATATCATGAGGTATGAATTGCCTTAGGTTTAGGTTTGATATTATTTTATCTTGGTCTTCTTTCTTATATAGGATTGCGACCATGTTATCCTTTATGCTGATTGAAATATTTTTGGATATATTTTTTATTTCTTTTTCAAGATCGATTAGATTTTTGATTTTTCCGATTATGAATTCTACTTTTTTTGATTCTTGGATATTTTTTGCTTGAATATCAAAAATTTCAAGTGCTTCTATAACATCTTTTTTCTTTTTCAGTAAAGATATCTTCTCATTTGAAGCTTCGTTTTCGCTAACTAATGATTTGACTTTTGAAAGAAGATCATTTAGATTTTTTTCTAAGTTTTTTTGATCGAATTTTGCTTTGTTTCGAACGTCTTGCTTTATGTATGATAATATGGATCTTACTTGAACTAACATCTCAGATATCTTTTCAGAACTTTCAAATGGTGAGCCTATATCAAGATCCTCATTTTTTTTATGATCAACGATATGATAAATGTTTTGTGCATATAGTGATTCCACTACGCTTTCCATCTTTGTTTTTGGCCCAATGATTGTGAGCTTGGTCATTTGTGTTGGATACATTTTTTCTTTG
>PKTL01000056.1 GCA_002867475.1 Candidatus Woesearchaeota archaeon | reverse complement strand
TCCTCCTAAAAACTTTTTTTAAGCATAAAATGAACAATTTTAGTTAAAATCATTCACCCACTCTTTATTCTCTGAAACTTCGTATATATAAACTTTACGCTTAGACGAGAAAATCCTTTGAACATGTTTTTGTTTTTTTTTTAGGTTTTGATTTTTTTTTCTATCTTGACCATCTCGGATATTTCATCTTCTCTAATAGAACAACCTTTAAGCTTCAATCCCCAAAGAACTCCTTCAAGGAGCTCTTCACGAGAATTCTTAACTTCTTTTATTACATACTCATTCAATAACCCGATTTCGTACGCTATGATTACTAGTTCAGTGCTTCTAAGAACTTTCATATTCCCAAACTTCTTCTTTAAGATATCAAGATTGTTTTTATCAACATCAATTTTTGTATGAAGCTTTTTTTCAAGTCTATCTTTTATCTTCATAGGATTTTCAATAAGAAGCCTCGTGGTTCTTTCATCAATAACAACTTTATTTGATCCAGCTTTTAATGCAGCAATCAAAACTTCCATCTCAGCATAATGAACAATTTTTATTGGATTATCATGACCAAAGAATACATTATTGACAATATCTAAATATTTAAGAATCTCATCATGAAAATCTCCATTATAAATTTTTAAATTTTCTTTCTCAATTTGTCTAAGAAGTTGTAAAGCTTCAAACTTAAATTTCTTTGTTTCAAGGGGTCTGTTTACACATTCTCTTTTAACAGCATTAGTAATGAAAAATTCACCTTCAAACTTTTCTTTCAAATGACCTAAAACCCATAATAAATTATTAGTAGATAAACTAATCAATGGCCCACTATCAAATATTATTGAATCACCCATTTTAGTTACAGATCTTTATTTTCCTCATCTTTTTTCCCATGCATATCAAAAACATTTTGTCTTCCTTTACGGATATTTTCCATAATTTGATCCTTTGCCATCTCAAGCAGTCCAATAGCTTCTTGAGGACTAACATTTTTTATCTGCATCTGAGTTGATATATTATTTTTCAGTATGAATTTTATAGCAAATTCTCTTTCTACCATAGTATTATAATTTAAATAGGCTTTTTGCAAACTCAAGCCTTTTTTTAACCTCACCATCTTTTTCAAACGAATCACTGATTTTTGTTTTACCAATATAATCCATAAGTTCCCATTGACTTATACCAAGAATTTCAGCACTTTGTGCAAGACTTATACCATGATCATAGATCTTTGATCCTTTCTTAACTTCGGCCATCTCAATAACTTCTCCGATATACATGCCAATTTTTGAATCCTCTTTTGATATAGCCTTATACAATTTTTTTATTGTCTTCTCATAATCTTTATACCTGCTGTTGAAAAGGTATCCTTTAGCATCACGCAAAAACCTGACAATCTTGGGATTCATATCCTTATCCCTATAGAATATCTTAGATATAGAATATATTAAGACTGCAATATTTATAGAATCAGTATCTTGGAAAATACTTGCATTATGAATAACATGGTTGCTCATATCCTTTAAGCTTATATAATCATTTGAATCAATAAATCTAAGAGAATTATCAAGTACACTAAGTATATCTGTTTTTACAATCTTATTCATTAGTATATTTCTATTATCAGTAATATAAATATCTTCCTATAATTATATATAGTATAAAATTAATAAGATATTAAAATGGTAATTTCATCAATCTTTGTTTGGACATATAATGGAATTATAATTTTACTTCTTGGAATTTTCGGTTCTCGATTAATAATTAAAACATATGAACACATAAGAGATTCACAGACTCATTATGATTATACTGAAGAAGAAAAAATGCATGAATCAACAGAAATGTTCTTAGAAGAATTAAGAAAAACAGCAAGACATTTTTGGATAAGTTTTTATGTAGTTGAGTTATCTTTAATAGCTTTTTTTATATTTTGGGATCTAATGTTTTTTTATAATGTAAACATAATATAAATAGAAACTTATTTATAAGAAAAAATTAATATTTTTAATATGTTATTAATAACAGTCATAATTTATAATTTAATAATTTCTTTTTTTATAGTTGTTTTCGGTACAAAAATGTTAATTCATAGCGTTGAAAATTTTATACAGGAAACAGCATTCAATAAATATGATGACTATGAAAAAATGTCTTCATCTACAGAGATGATTCGTGAAGAAATTAGGATGGTGGAACGAAAATTCTGGATCAGTTTTTATATAGTAGAGCCTGCTTTAATAGCATATTTTGTTTTTTGGTGTATAATGTTCTATTTTAATATAAGAATAATATAAGAATAAAAAAATAAAATAAAACTCTATCCTAAGAGTCTTTCATATACGAATGGTTGCTCATCACAATGTCCAGGACCAATATATCCTTCATTGTATTCAGCAAGTACAGATGCAATTGAAGTCATTTCAGCTGAAAGTTCCTTATTTACATCCTTCATCTCTTTACCATTTTTTGGATGTATCTTTATACCTACAACATCTTCAGGTCCATATGTTATAAATAAATTTTCGGCATCATCTAATGCTTGATCTACTTCAACTGTTGTTGTTGCTCCATTCATCACATTAAGTTTTGCAGCCATATACTGGTGAGCTAGGCTATAATACTTATTGCTTTTAATAGGCGTGTGGAAAACTTCATACCAAGTCATACTTGAAAGATAGAATATGGTGTCTGGTCCATTAGGTAATCCTAACCAATTTAAATCTTCAGGTGCAGGTCCATATTCTGAATGTGTTTTCCAATATCCTTGAGTTAATGTACAACCTAGATCACAAGGTACAGTCACTTCAACATTCCATGAATCATTTCCAATTGTTTGAGTGTCGCTTGTAACAAAAGAGGCAGTATTTTCAACTAGATATCTGTTCTCGTCACTTAGACCATCACATTCACCAACAAGCATATAATCATAGCTAAATGTTTCAGGCGCATCAATTGCATCAACTATGCCTAATTCCCCAACCATTGAATCACTTACAGTTACTGATTCATCATATATATTTGTTGGTTCACCAAATATGACATCCTCGCTGAATTCATTACCTTCAATAATTCCGTCTGTTGTAACTGTCACAATATTTGTTGTATCTTCACTATATTCAGTTGTGCTATAAGTACATTCCAATGTTGCTCCAGCTGCAAGAACATAAGGATAAGTTATCCCTCCACAGTCAACGTTTGCAAGAGAATCTGTTATACTTGTAATGCTTGCATCAACAACATTAGGGTTCATGATAGTTATCATTCCACTTATAACATGATTGCTTTCAACACCTATTGATGAAACAGTCACATC
The DNA here is from genome assembly GCA_002867475.1 of Candidatus Woesearchaeota archaeon. GTDB lineage: Archaea > Nanobdellota > Nanobdellia > Woesearchaeales > BM511 > BM511. The sequence goes on along the minus strand of PKTL01000056.1, from coordinate 27,716 downwards.
ATAGCTAATATTATAAGACTGCCCATCTTCAATTGTGATGTTTGTTTCACTACCAACTTTCTCGATTGTCCAATCATATGTTAAGTCATAGCTTGTCTCAACTGTTTTAGTCACCATCAACGGTTCAATAATTGGACCTGCAGTCATATCACCATAACCATAAGGATATGCTGTTCCATTAAGATACATATCATATTGTACGGGCATAGATGCATCTGATTTATTGATAACAACAATAGCATTCTTTACTGTATTTGAACCAACAAGATCTCCAGCTCCATTATCTCTAATAGCTAATCCTGTGAAGAAATCTCCAGTTCCCATACCTAAATATGTAGCATCAAGAGAGCTCATATAATCATCTATCTTATATAGTCCAACATCCCCTCCATTAGCCCAAACATAAAGTGTTCCGTCAGATGCAAAAACTAGATCAGCACCCGATAGACTTATTGGAGAACTACCAACTAACACTTTTCCAAGTGAAGTAGCGTTACTGCTTGCTAGATCTACTGAATAGATTTCATTTGTAGTTTGGCTTGCAACATATAAAACTCCTTCAGGTGACACAGCCGCAAGAACTATATCATTTATTTTTGTTCCACCATCATTTATTATATTGCCTGTGTCGGTAAATATTCCTGTTTCAACATTAAGCATGCCTAATTTAGCACTCCCTTTATCTATTGCGTAAAGCGTCGCACCATCGGATGAAGCAGCAAGCGCATCGACTTGGGTGTAAGGTATAGGGCTACCTAAAATAGGTTCAAGATTCGCTCTATTTGTTAAAGAATCAAGATAGACCATATAAATATCAGTATATCCTGCTCCAGCATTTGTGCTATCTGCTAAATATAATATCTCTGTCTCCTCTGCAAATGCAAACGAAACTAATCCAAATGTAAATAGCAGTAGCATCACAATTATTTTTTTCATTTTTTCCACCTCCCAAAAATGGGTATTTTCTGAGGAGAAGAGATATACTTTTGGAATACTTAATATATTTATTGAATGAAAAGGAAAAAATTTAATTGTAAAAATATTATTTGAATAAAATATGGGGCTGCCGTGATTCGAATTCCCGCAAAATCTTGTTTTTTTTAGATTTTGTCACGGGTTGGAAGGCCCCCAGCCTCCAGTGATACCAAGCTACACTACAGCCCCAAAATTAAATAAAAAATAGAACACTTCTTTAAAAATCTAACCAAAAATTTATAATAAACAAATTAAAATAATCTTTTTATGAGAACTGGAAATCCAACACTTAATAAAAATTCATTCAATCAATTTCAAGATCAGTCTTTTAGTGAAGTAATGACTCTTGATGGTACAGTGAATAAGACTTTTTTAATGCTTTTAATATTGATTATTCCAGCATTTTATACTTGGAATAGTGTTAATTCAATAATAGAAAGTGGTATGGTTCAAATTTATATGTTTGGAAGCTTAATAGCAGGATTAATACTTGCTTTAATGACTGTATTTAAAAAAAATTGGTCGCCTATAACAGCACCACTTTACGCATTTGCTGAAGGTATATTTTTAGGATTAATATCTGTATTTATGGAAATGGTTTATCCAGGAATAGTATTTCAAGCAATTGCATTAACATTTGGAACATTATTTTTACTATTGTTCTTATATAAATCAAGAATAATAAAAGCAACGGAAAATTTTAAATTAGGTGTTGTTTCAGCAACAGGAGCAATAGCATTAATTTATATTGCAAGTATAGTTTTAAGTTTTTTTGGAATCAATATTCCTTTCATCCATGAGAGTGGACTTATAGGAATAGGTTTTAGCTTATTTGTTGTAGTTATAGCAGCGTTAAACTTAGTACTTGATTTTGATTTCATAGAAAATGCTAGTGGTAAAGCACCAAAATACATGGAATGGTATGGAGCCTTTGGATTGATGGTGACCTTAATTTGGTTATACATTGAAATACTAAGACTGCTTGCAAAATTAAGAGACAGATAATTTTTTTATTTAGAACAAAAGAAGATTATATCTTTATCTTCTTCAAATCTTAGTTTCACATCAAAAAGTCTGTTTATTATTTCTTCTATTATTTTTCCTTTTTGACTAGCTTTAAGATAGCTAAGAATAAAAAAATCTTTACCAACTCTTCTTATTTCACTTAATCCTTTTTCTAGATCTTCAAAATTTTGGATAGCAGTAATACTAGTAATTATATCAAAACTGTTATCTTTAAAAGGGATATCTTCAGCAGCGCCTAACACATAATCAATTTCATCTTTTTTGTTTCCTTTTTCAAGCAATTTTATTGCAGGATCAAGACCTGTTCTTTTGCAGTTCCAAGGAATTGTTGTAATGCCCGTACCACAACCAACATCCAACAAAGAATGGCTTTTTTCAATATTAAAATATTCATTTAATCTGACTTTGATAAAAGCGATCTTTTTCTCTTGCTCTTCACGGTGAAGCTCTTCATAACCTTCTGAAATCTCATCATAATAATTATCCATAAGAAAAGAAATCAAAAAGTTATATTTAAATACTATTAGTTTCAAGAATTAAGGTAGGGTGGATAAATGGACAAAAAGAGGCTAGCTTTATTACTGCTTTTAATATCGTTCTTTTCAATTAGTGCTTATTCTATTGAATTTTATGATATTCAAGTTGATAATTATTATAATACAACTCCAGAAAATAGTTTGATTGTTAATTTTTCTGTAAACAGCACTGAAAATATGCAAGAAGTTGGATTTGAAATAATACAAGTTGGTTCAAACATAACAGTGTTTGAAAATTTTATATATGGGATCAATACAACAGTTTTTGATTTTTTTGGAAAATGGTATGGAAAAATAATAAGATTCAATTCTACTTATCCAACAAATCATTTTATCGAATTTTATGATGAAGAGTGGTTAATTATATCTGTTGATGGTTTTTTAGGTGGGATGGAAGTAGATCTTAAAATAAATTATTCGATTATAAATAATTCTTTGCATATTATAGGTGCAAAAAATGATACTGAGGATTTTATTAACAGATCAGAAATTATGGGATTTCCTTTTCAATCAGAATTTGAACAAAATCTTGTTCCTCAATTATCACCTTCAAGACCATTATTTGATGACCAGTTCAATATATTTACTACAACAAGTAATTTTTCAATAAAGCTTGTAGCAGAAATAAATGATACAATATGGAATGAATGGAATATAATCAATAATGTATCCACCTTTATGCCAGATCCTATTCCTGCTCCTCCTGAAGGGGAGAGTAGTGGTTCAGCTGGATTTTATGGTATTTATCTAACTTACCCAAATAATGGATCATTTATACCTTCAAATAAGTTTGATTTAAATTTTACTATAAATTCTTCTTTTGAAATATGTCAATTAGTGACAAATTTTTCAATTGATCCATATGATAATTCAACATGGCAACCTTTAGGTCCGCCGATAGAATCAGATGGTGAACTTTTACCAAGTGGCGATTATTCTTTTTTTGGAATATTTCCTGATGGAACATATAGTTGGAAAGTTTTTTGTGAATTTAATGAAAGTTTTTTTATAGATACTGAAGATCCATTCACTATTTATGTTGATGGAAATCTTCCTGGGTGCTTTGGATTGAACAATACTCTTTGTGATCAGAATCTTGATTGTGAATGGGATTCATATGATGAAATATGTTTTGCAGATTGCATACAATATGATTATACAAATCAATCCATATGTGAAGGTGCATTCGGTGGAGATGTGTGCATGTGGGATGGAAATCTTTGTGATCCTGATTTAGGATATTTGATGAAACCTTCTTATGATGGATTTAGTCCATGTTTTGATTATGATGGTAACAAAACTGGTTGTGACATGATGGATGATTGTGCATGGTTTAGTGAACCTTATTGTCCTCTTGGAGATGGATGTTTTGATTATGAAACCTATGATCATGGCTGGTGTGATCCTTTGAACTATGATTGGGGCGGAGATTTTTCATGCTGGGTCTATGATGGTAACAAGACGGCCTGCGAAGAATCAAAAGAGGATGGGTGGACTTGTAAATGGGAATCAGATATTTATTATTCTGGAACTTATGGAGCAGGAGATAAAGGATGGTGCAATAACCAATTTGGTGGAAGCATGGGTTGTTGGGACCAATATGATGAAGCAAGTTGTAATTCTGCAATCAATTTAGGACTTCCTTGCGAATGGATAGATGGAAATTCAGTATCAACAAGCGATGGTTGGTGTGAAGAACAACAATGTTGGTATTATGATAATACTGATCAGGTAACATGTGAGTCAAATGTAGGATGCTATTATCATGATAACTGGTGTGATAAATTAGACTGTTGGGTTCTAGATCAATCAGATTGCCTAAATTCTCTTAATCTATATGGGCTTGATTGTAGGTGGAAAAATAGTACATTAAGCACTCTTGATTCTACTCAAGGTTGGTGTGAGAAAAAAGGATGTTGGGAATTTGATTGGACAGATCAAACAACTTGTGAATCAAAACCTGGTTGTGAATGGCAAGATCCATACTGTAATGAGATTGCATGTTGGAATTTTGATAATGATCAAACAACATGTAATAATAATAGTTTGACAGGACTTAATTGTGAATGGAAAACTGCAGAATCATGGGGTTGGTGCGAACAGAAAATGTGCTATGAATTTGGTACAGATGAAGCTCAATGTATAAATGAAACTGCTGGATTAGGATTATCTTGTGAATGGGATGGATATAATTGTTTTGAAAAAGTAAAAACCTGTGATGATTATGATGGTAATATGAAAGGTTGTTTTGACACAGGATATTGCGTATGGGATGATGCAATTACTGATTGTTCAGAACCAATATATTATACTTCTTTTACAAATCCTGGATGCTGGATATTTGATGGTAAAGAAACTAAATGTACCAATGTAACGACTTGCGAATATATTGATGGATTGTGTGAACCTATTGGATCAACTAATGAAGTTAAATGTCAAGATATAACAAGTCCGTTATTATGTAGTGCAATACCTATGCTTTCAACATGTTGCAAATGGACTGACACAGGTTGTGCAGAAGCACCCTATAGCACTGCTTGTTGGGATAATATTCAAGAACCTCCTGTAGGTGCAAAATTTTGTGATGACTACAATGCTATAAGCAGTAAAGCTATTTGTGAACAGATAATGGGTGATCCTTGGTATATGCCATGCGTTTGGGATACAACAACTCTTCAATGCAGATTTTCTTATGATAATTTTGGAGATGAATTTTCTTTTTTTGATATAGGAAGCGAATTTAATTGTGAAGCAGCAGGTGGAACTTGGGTGGCTGAAAAATGGGTAGATATAACTGGGATGATTTATACTGATGAATGGTGTGATATGAGTATAGGTTTTGAAACCTGTGATAATGCTTGTTGGGCTTGTGAAACACAAAAAAATGGTTCATACTGGGATAATCTTGAAGCAGCAGAAAAAGCTTGTGAATCCTCTTTGGCAGGATGCATATTCCATGAGGATCCTTATTCTTACAACGGATTTGGGTGGTGTGACTGGGATTTTGCAAAAACAGGAAATTGTGATGATAACTGTTGGGAATGCTGGGATGAAACCAAATGCGAAGGAAGCAATGCAGAATGCAAATGGTTTGTAGATCCTTATAATAGTAATATGGGATGGTGCGATGATAAAACAGTTAGAACTTGTGCAAACGATTGCTTCAATTGTTGGGATCAGCAAAACTGTGTAAATAGTGAAGCAGATTGTACTTGGGATAATACTTATTGGTTCTGTAAGCCACAAGGAAGTGGTGGTGAAAGCTATGAGATATGCTTTGATGGAATAGATAATGATGCAGATTCATTTATTGATTGTGGAGATCCAGAATGCGCATTTGATGATTTCTGTGGAGGAAGCGCAATTTTTGGAAGCGAATGCTTAAGCATATTGACTCAAGAAAGATGTGAGGATTCAACTAAAGGATTCAATTGCACCTGGATAGAAGATAATTGGGGAAATTCATGGTGTGATATGCCTGGAGCTCAATGCTGGTTATTTGATGATGATCCAGCATCATGCGAATTAGAAGAAGGTTGCACTTATAATAATATGACAAGTACTGGTATGACAAATGATTTCTGTGAGATTAATTATACTTTATCAGATACTGCTTCTTGTTGGGACTATATGGATAAATCAACTTGTGATGCAGCATCAAGTTGTGCTTGGACAACAGATCAATGGTGTATTGATAATCCAGATGAACCTTGGTGCATCGATAATCCAGATTATGGATGGTGCGATTATGAACTTTGGACATGCTATAAATATAATGATAATATAACAGGGTGTAATGAGGATCCTAACTGCAATTGGATGATAGATTTTTTCGATACAGATTTTGGGTGGTGTGACCCTGTATGCTACTCAAGAAATTCAACAACATGTGAAAATGATGTAAATGGAAATTCAGGTGTATGTAAATTAACAGATTATTCAAATATGGGTTGGTGTGAACCAGATAACATGCTTAAAGGTTGCTGGGATATATTTGATGAACCCACTTGTAGTGATAAGGATAGTTGTGTATGGGTAAATGATACATATGGGATTGGAAATGATTTTTGTGCAGATAAGTTCATGTTTGATATGACACAGAACATGGATCAAAGTCCTCCATTGATACTTTCTAATGAAGAATGCAATTTTGGATCTAGTGAACAAAATGATATCTGTAATTTGGGAATAAAGGATGATCCTGACCAATTAGCTATAGGCACGGGTGTCTTTAGCATGTATGATTCTGCAGTGTGCAATGAAAAATTCGATATGTCTTTTAACGGTGAAAATAAGACAACCAAATTCTATTGGTATCTAGATACAAACGGGGATCAACTTGGTGGTTGCAGTCCAAATAATAATCTAACCATGAAAGGATTCGATTTCAAGATAAGATATGAAGCAAGTATGAAAGATGCTGTTTTTACAGAAACCAAAGTAACATATAAATGCTTGAATGGAACTTGGAGCCCATCAAAGATACAAGCAAGCCCTCTCTATGACAAGATGTGTAACATGATGGTTGGAGGGGTTGTTGCAATAAGCGAAGAAGGAATGAACAAGTTATCTGTTTTAGGATTGTTTGATAGATCCAAAGATTTTAGGATATATTCTACAACTGCAAATGAAAATGGTAGTTCTCAAAAAATAATTGATAGTATAGGTCCTGTCTACTACACTCCAGGAAGCGCAGATTTTAAGTTTGAGGATTGCGATGGATTCACAGATAAGGATGGGGATGGCCTAGAACCAAGCAAAGATCCTGATTGTACAGGCTATCTTAAATTTGGATATATTGATGTAGAGAAAGGTTTCCTATGTGATGATGGGATAGATAATGATGGTAATGGATTAAAAGATTGCAATGATTATGGATGTATGTATGATGAATCTTATTGCAATCAATCAAATATCTCTGATGTAAAAGCTCCAAAAATCACTTGGCATGATACTGAATCACTAATTGATGGAGTTTTAGTTGGGGTAGATACTAATGAACCAACAAATGCAACTATTACATTTTACAAAAAGGATAATTATTGTATAAATACGACTTTCGATTATTTATCAACCTGGACAATAAAAGATCCAAAACTTACAAATAATTTTATTGATGATAATTATGATATGTGGCATGATGTTTTAATAGATCAGGAATTATTTGATAATAAAGGGTTATCATATAATTTCATGACTAATACAACTTATTATTATAAGGCAAAAGTATGCGATAAGTCAGGAAACTGTGCGCTTAGCGCTTGCTTATCATTTAAGACTTTGCGAAATGTGTCAAGTTATACTTTTGGTTTTGATCTTCCGCCCGTAAAGGAGGATCTATCAGAATTGCTTGGCCAGATCAATATATTTTTTGATATTGATAAGGATGGAGTCTATGATGATTCCATAATTGATTCAAGAGGATATGGTGTAAGGTTGAATAATTCAAATGCAAAATCTATCAATATATTATTTACAAATCCTAATTCTACAAAATCTTGGAAGATATATTTCAAAGGAGTAGATATACTAAAAGCATTAACACTTGATGTGAGCAATGCCTTCTTAGTAAATGATTCAAGTGGCGAAATGCTTATGGGTATGAATACTCAAAAATGGAAAGAGATTGCACAAAAATTAGGTGTTGATGAAATAATTCTTGAGATTCCTGTAGGTATAGCGTCAGACAAAGTAGGAAAATTGATCCATTGCCCTGATGATGCAACATCTCTTGATGATGTAAGATGTAAAATTATAGATCTTACTAAAGTAAATTGCACTTTCACAACAACAAAAACCACTTGCACAATACCCACAAGTATAGGTTTCTCCTTATTTGGGGTCGTTGAAGAAGACCCAGCTGATGATCCAGAAGATCCGGGCGATGAGGATCCGACAGATGATTCACCAAGTAGCAGTTCTGGAGGGGGATCTGCAGGTGGTGGAAGTTCTGGTGAGATAGTTGTATTAGGAAATATTACGGGAACAAAATATTTTAATATTGATAATTCAAGTGTTCCAGTATATTCAGGAAGCATAGTTACAGATGGATTGGCAGTTGATGCAAAGCTTTTCATTGATAATATCAATTCTATAAAGGATTATCCAAATACTACAGGGATTGATTACAAATATTTTCAGTTAAGAGATAAGGACATAACAGGTTTTGTTGAAGGAAGCGTATCTTTCATGGTTGAAAAAGAATGGATGGATGATAATGATGTTTTAAGAAACAGGATATTTCTTCTTAGATATAATGGTAATAATTGGGTTCAGGAATCAACTGTACCTATAAATTCTGATGATAAATATGTTTATTTTACAGCAAGTATAAGCAATTTTGGATTGTTTGCAATAACAACTCTTCCAAAAGTTGAACTGGAATATCTTTCCATGAGTAATCTAGTTCCACAACTTATAGATTTAGAGATGGTTATAGAATCAGGTCTTAGTGATTCGCTCATGATTGAAAGGCTAGAGAAGTATTTAGGAAAAAAGATGGATATAAAGAAAACAATCAAAGCATCACATGAATTGGTCGAGAATCTCCATATAAAAAGAGATGTGAAAAGCACCCATAACAAATCAATAATGACTTTTTCTATACGAAATGATCACGAAGAAGCAATATCTTTCATATCTGTTGAAGCAGTCCCAAAATCCATAGTTTATGACATCTATCAGCTTTATGAATTTAATCCAAGGATATATGATATGATAATAAGAGAAGATCCAGTAATACAATGGTCTTTTGGAGAAGCGGATACTGCAATAGTCGCTTGGGAAATAAAAGAATTACAACCTGGAGACGAAGCAGTATTTTCTTATTCATTGAATGCCGTGTTCAATGTTGAAGAATATCCAGCACCAATAATAGTAAAACCTGTCACTTCTTCTTCAATTGTTGAAGCGGTGGAAGGTGGTAGCGAGGAAGTGATAGAATCTAAAACTTTTAATCCACAAGTAGTAAGGGTGGGAGTTTTGTTTTTAATAGTTCTTATATCTTCAATTGTGATTTTTGTACTGAATAGGATGGATAATTCAAAACATTTAGATGGTGAAAGCAAGGAAACAAATAAAGAAGTCTTGTTAGATAATGCAGAAAAGAAGATACTTACTTTTATTGAAACCTATAAGAAAAAGAATATTGGTGAAGAAAAAATAAAAAGTTCATTAATCAAAGTAGGGTGGAAAAAAGAGAAAGTAGAAAAAGTATTCAATCATTACACACGTAATATGAATAAGAAATAATAATATAAAATAAAGTTTGTGACAAAATGAGCTATCATTGAATTGAAAAGACCTCTTTTCTTTCTTATTAATCCAACTATCACTCCAAATATTGCAAGACTAAAGAAATTTCTTATATTCATATAAGGAAAATGCATACATGCAAATATTATGGCTTGAATTATTAAAGCAGATTTAAATGAATATATTTTTTCAAGAAAATCTAAAAGGTAATGTCTATAGATTATTTCTTCATTGAAAGCAACAAAAATAAGGAATATTGTTAGGGTAAAAACGCTATTTGTTTCAAATCTTAAAATTTCTCTAAAATAAATTGGACCAAAACTAAGCAATGATCCAAGAATCATTGTCAATGGGAAAAAAAGAATATTTTTTTTATTGAATCCATAATCTATTTTTTCAAAAGACTCATTTATCTTTGGCATCATCAACACAAATATTGCTATTACCAATACATAGATGAATTCAATATGGGGTACTTCTAATATGTATAATGCAGAAGATAAATAATAAGTCATTAGATATAAGATTATAAGTCCTATAATTATAGTAGCTAATTTGTGCATTTTATCTTTATCAATTTTATCAGGAAGCAAATGGATATGGTTCAATCTAAATATTTCATATGTGAGTAATATTATTGAAGGCCAATAGAACATCACGATCCAAAATAAAAAAATAAAAAGAAACATCACGATAAAAATCAAATCTATATGTAGAATTGTCTTGATGTAATTACTATAATAATATACTGTGGAATCAAAATATTTATTGATGTAATTAAATAAAGGAATAAGCATAAATGTAAGAGTGATGGTTGTTATATCTATCTTTTTGAATAACTTAGATAAAGCATAAATAGATAAGAATATGGCTAAAAATATGTATATGGAGTAATCAAAAAGAAACCCTTTTTTTATTGGTAATGTTAAAATATTTACTCCACTTATTCCTGTTGCAATATTTTTAATGCTTACAAATTTGTAGATAGGAAAAAGAAAATATATAGCAAAAGAAGATAGTAATATGGAATCAAAAATATTTGAAAATCTTATTCTAGATTTTGTATAAAGATCCTTTATTATTATTAAAGGGATAAGAAATATTGAAATTATTAGTATGATGTTTGATAAATATATGGTTGATAAGTTAATAATTGAAAATATGTCCAATCCTTTCATATCTTTTAGAAACATGCTGATTAAAGGTTCATTACTTGATCCTTGAAGTACATTATGGTATAATGAATCTTTTATAGCTATTATGCTTGGAACAACAAAAACAAAAAAATCACTTAATAAATGAAGAATCAAAAGAGATGCGAAAGCCAAAGGCAAGGTTTCTTTTCTATGAAACAATTCTATAAATTTTTCAAGGATGTTCTCTCCAAAATTAGCAATTTTGTGAAGCACGTCATCTACTCCATGAAATCTTCTCGATGCAAAGAAATAATAGACTATTGCAATCATTACAAGAGGTGCATCTATAACTATTGTGAACCATTGAAAGACCATCATGAATATGAAATATGCAATGAAACTAAGAGCAAGAAATACCATTACAAATCTTATAATTTTCTGATAATCATAGGTTCTTATTGCACCAAGCAAGCTTTTTTCTTGAATCTTTTTATTGAAAGCTATTCGTATAGATATCATAAATATTAATATCGCTGCGATATTGAATGACCAATAAGATAAGAAAGGTTCATGTATCATAAGAAACCTTGTTAATCCTTCGAATATGTGAAATTCGGATGCGGTACTAATATAAAAAAAAAGATCTTTTATTATGAATAGGGTATATGCAAAAACAAGACCTATATCCATCGGTTTATCCTTATAGCCAAGAAGTATCTTGGTGAATCCTAGATGATATAGTAAATATATCATCATAGTCCAAGAAATCATTTTTTTTACAAAATCAAGATCTTCACTAAGAACCTCTACAAAATCAAGAACATTCAATATTATAAGTGCAAAAAGTAAGAAATCTTCAAAAATTCTTTTTGCTCTCATCATTAATTTAATTGTATTATTCTTTTTTAAAATTATTGTATTGTTAAATGTAAAACTAAATCTATAAAAATAATAGTTATTTTTTGTTTTATCATGAGATCTGAATGTATATATCTATTACAAGAATTGACAGGGAAAAACTATGTGGTTTTCACTAGAAGAGGTAACAGTTCCATATCAAATGTGCTTGAATCCTTGAAAAATATTGGAAAAAATCTTCTTTTAATCCAAGACCAAGGAGGTTGGATGACATATGAAAAGTATGCAAAAGAACATGATATTAATTGTATGATGTTAAAGACAAGATATGGTTTAGTAGATCCAATACAGCTTGAAAATTATCATGATGCGGTTCTTTTGATAAATTCAATGCCTGCATACAGTTTTAGTGAAGATATGAATTCAATAGAGATTCATGCAAAAGAAAATAATATATTTATAGTTAATGATGCTAGTGGATCAATTGGAACACCTAACGCTAAAATCGGCGATGTGATAATTGGAAGTTTTGGAAAATGGAAACCAATAAATGTTGGAGAAGGGGGATTTATTGCAACAGATAATGAAAAACTTTACTCAGAATTATCAGGCAAGATTGCATATACTCCAACTTCAAGCTTTCTCAAAGAATTAGAAACCAAATTGAAAAATTTAAACAAAAGATTAGATTTCTTAAAAGAAAAAAGACAAGACTTATTAAAAGATCTCGAAAACGAAAATTTCGATGTCATATTTCCAGATTCAGAAGGGCTTAATATAATTGTTAGATTTGGCGATGATAAAGAAAAGAAAAGAATAATTTCTTTTTGCGAAACTAATAATGTTGAATACACTGAATGCCCAAGATATATAAGAGTAAATGATAATGCGATAAGTATTGAAATTAAACGTTTAGACAATTAGATATCTAAACGAATCTTTATTTTTTTTCTCTATATCTATCAACAGAAAAGTTTATATACCATCAATATCCTTATTTACTCTTAGATGGCGTCAACATTTAGAGGAATAATCGAATTTTTTGATAAATTAGGAATCTATGATGTAATTTTACCTTTCCTTCTCGTATTCACAATAGTCTTTGCAATACTTGAAAAATCAAAAATACTCGGGATGGAAAAAATAGGTGAAGATACTGTAACAAGAAAAAATCTTAATAGCATGGTATCTTTTGTAATCGCATTTCTAGTTGTTGCATCAAGTGAACTTGTCAGAACAATAAACGAAGCAATGGCAAACATGGTACTTCTTTTGATGCTTTCAATATCATTCATGTTGCTTGTAGGAAGTTTCCATAAAGGAGATGAAGAATTTTTCTTAAAAGATGGATACAGAACATTGTTTATGGTAATAATATTTATTGCGTTAGTTGGAATATTTCTTCACGCAATACATTATAAAGGAGAACCTTTTTTAACATATGCATGGGATTGGCTAGTTGATAGATGGGATACAAATGCCATGGGCTCAGTAATACTTATACTAATCACTGTAGGATTTATGTGGTGGTTAACTAAAGATGATCAAAAAATAAAAAATACTAAATCGGAGGAATAACAAGATGGTACTAGGAGGAGGATTTGAAGGTATGATAAGAACCTTAGAAAGCTACGGCGTAGCAGATGTTTTACTACCTTTCATACTGATATTTACAATAGTTTATGCAATAATGCAGAAAACACAGATTTTAGGAGAAGGTAAAAAGAAATTCAATGTTATAATTGGATTTGTATTAGCAATGAGTGTAGTAATACCTCACGTGTTAGGAACTTACCCTCCAAATGCAGATGTGGTAGATATAATAAACAGTGCTCTTCCAAGTGTATCATTAGTACTCGTAGCAGTACTTGCATTATTACTGATGATGGGAATTTGGGGTGCTAAAGTTAACATCGCAGGAAAATCTCTTTGCGGATGGGTTATGATAATCTCAATAATCTTTATCTTGATAATCTTTGGATCAGCAGCAAACTGGTTTAATCTACCTGATTTCCTAAGTTTCTTAAATGATCCAGAATTGCAATCGCTTCTTATAATAGTGCTTGTGTTTGGTATAATCATAGCTTGGATAACTGGCGATGATGACGATAAGAAAGATGATGGATTTTTCAAGAAATTCGTCAATGCGTTTAGCGAAAGCACAGGAAAAGATTAGATAAAAAATGGCATCATTACTTGACGTTACATTGATGAATCAATTTAGTCAAGTATTTGTTTTTCTTTTTGTTACTGTTATCACTTTTGCTATCCTTAAGATGACAAAAGTGCTTGGTGAAAATCAAGCTTTGAATGGGTTGATAGCTCTTGCAGTAGGAGTTATGTTTATGTTTAGTGATAACGCTATTGATATGGTTACTTTCATGATTCCTTGGTTTGTTTTAATGGCTGTTTTCATCATGTTAATAGTTTTGAACTACAGGATTCTTGGTGGAGAAGGTGGAGTGGTGGATCTTCTTGGTGCAAAACATAAAACTGTTGTTTATTGGATAATAATAGGCGGTGTTTTGATAGTGCTTATGGGTCTTGCAAATAATTATGGACAAACAGTAGGACCATATCTTCCAGATGATGGAGAAGATTCTGCAACAGGAACATATTATAACTCATCAAACCCGACTCAAAGCGTAAGTGGTATAGCTGATAGTGCTAGAGGCACTGGCGAAGTAGATACTGATGATTTCATGAACAACCTTGGAGCAACATTATTCCATCCGAAAGTGTTAGGTCTTGTTTTAATTTTAGTTATCGCAAGCTTTACCATAATGTTCATGGTGAATGAGTAAAAAAAGAAATATTTAATCTATTATTTTTTTAAATTTTTTTAATCATCAAAAATTTGTTTTTTATGAGAACTTTCAGAATTAGATTTTTCTACAGGGTTCTTATTTGAATCAACTTTTCTTTTTATATTATCAGTTATTCGTCCAAGCTCATTGATATTATCCACAAAAGTTGGAAGAACTTTCTGGAAAACTTTCTCCATAGCTTTCACTTCAGTACCAACATCAAGTATGTGCTTATCGTACTCACCAACTTTTCCAATAATAGCTTGGTGAAGCTTATCAAATTCATCTTTGATGTCATGAAGCTTTTGTTCCATCTGAACAAGTCTTGTCTCAGCCTTATCTTTCCAATCAATAACTTTGTTTATATCTTTCAATAATTCATTCCATTTTTCATCAATAATCGCTTCGATAAGCTCTTCAGTAGAAATATTAGTATCTGTAATCTGTGAATCTACCATCATTTGCTGATTCATGTCTTGAGGCATGTTCATGCTTTGTGGATCCATCATCATAGGATTTTGTGGTTCTGGTGAACCCATCATATTGGGAGGGATAGATTCAACATTTCCTTTTATATCTGCTTGATTTATAGCGTTAAATATGTTTTCTTGAGGAAAACCTTCTCTTTGAAGATTTTGTACTATTTGATCATTGGATAATCCCTGTCTTTTCATATTAAGAACAAGATCAAGAGGTATTTCATTTGCCATTAGAACATAACTTAACTTGATTGTTTATATAAATTTCGATTGGAAAACTATATAAATGCTTTTTTCAGGAAGAATATTATGAATAAAAAAGGGGTAACTCAAAATTTTTTGATTCTTCTAGGTGTTTTTATTTTTGGTTTGGTTTTCTTGTTTTCATTTAATTCAATGAAAACTTTGGATGAAAGGTTAAGCAATTATAATTTTGAAGCATTTACTTCAAAAATAAATGAAGATATATTAACAATATCAAATGAATTTGGGGCACAGACTTCAAAAGATTATCAAGTTAGTAATGATTTTAAGCAAGTCTGTTTTTTAGACAGAAGAAACATGGATGATTCATTGGAATCCAAATTTTTAGAAAGTAAAGTTATAGTATCAAAACAACTTGAGAATTCTGAATATAATGCTGTTTTTATTGGAAATGATTATTCATATGGTTTTGCTCAAGTCGATGGTTTGAATATTGATGCTTTTCCTTACTATACTTGTAAAAATATTGAATCAGGAAAATTCTCAGTAACCTTCGCAAGCAAAGGAAGCTATGTAGTGATTCCTGATGCAACCAAAACACAGATCCAATTAAGTTCTTCTTCAAATAAAAAAGAAGTATTGTATTCAGCTGATGGAGTTGCTAAATTAACACTTGCAAAGGGTTATGGTTCTGTTCAGGCTCCAGCTGATTGGGATGGTAAAATCTTTATTAATATAGAAAAAGGGCCTGATGCAGCGTATTCTGATGAATATTTCATAACTCCTTCAACTCTTAATTTTACTTCTTATGAAGCATTATTTGAGATTGATGTTACTGGATTAGGATTAACCTGTTCAGAAATGGGATCAAATGCAATCTATATTATGGGAACAGTAACTTTTACTAATGTTAACTGTGATGAAGATACAAATATAGCAAGCTTTTACATAGAAAACCTTAGTTAATTTTATAAAGGAATTAATCAATTGATTGAGTATGAGGCGGGTATTTTTTTTTTTTAATAGTTTTTATCTTATCATTTAATCTTGTTCTTGCAGAAGGCGGAGGATTATTACCTGGAGATTATGTGCCAGAGGATTCAGATGTTAATCCATCACCCAACTGGTATTGTGACAGTTGGAGTAGAGAAGGAACAACTATAAGTGGTGGTTGCAGTAGTGGAGAAATGATGTATCAAGTGTATTCACCAAGAACAGACCAATTAATTGCATATTCTTGCATAGATGTTTCAAACCATTGTGTTGGCGGAACTGTTGTAAATGAAATATTTCAGCCTGCAGGTTTAGTTGGATATAGTTGTATTGATAAATAAGTTTTTTTAATCGAAAACTATTTAAGTCATCTTTTCATAAGGTATTATATTATAGGGTGGTAATGATTAGTCAAGACGATTTTAATAAGTCCATGGATTCTTATATTACTGATGTAAGGGTTAAAGAGTTCAAGGTTGAAAAGAAAAAGGTTGAGAAACCAAAGTTGGAAGTTCCAAAGGATGTTGATCTTTATGAAGAGGAGCCAAAAAGACAAAGAAAATCTTTTTTCTCATGGTTTTTAAGAACTCCTAGCGAACAGATTGAAGAGTATAATCTTTCTGAAGAGGATTTTTCTGATGTTGATGACATGACTGAATCTGAAGCGGTTGATGAATATGAAGCGCTTGGTGAAGTTGAAGAAGAGATTGTTGAAAGGCGTGAATCATTATTTACTAGGCTTTTTAGAAGAAGGCAAAGAATTAGTGAAGATTCATTTGATGATGGCGTTGATGTTTATGATAAGCATCAAGATTCTGAAGAGGTTTCAATATTGAAAGAGGATTTGAAAACTCTTGGGATCTTATCTTATGATCTGATAAAAAAGCTTAATGAAGAAGAATTTAAACGATTCAAATTAAGCGAAGATTTTGCAAAGTATAAGGAGATACTGAAAAAGTATAATCTTATACGTGTAAAATATTAATAATATTTTATTTTAATTTCTAGTTTAATTTCCAAAAGTTTTATATAGTAGAAGTTCTATTTTTTCTGATATTCAGAAATAAATTATTAATTTCAGAGTTTATTGTTGCAAATTCTGAAATTTTATGTACAAATTCTGAATAAAAAATAGAAAATCAGTAATTTTTTCTGATTTTCAGAAAAAGTGATATAATTAAATGAGGCGCGCTCATATTAAAGATACAGTCAGAAAGACAAAAGACAAATTCTTAGTACACGAATACAGTGCAAACTATGACGAAGAAATCGGTTTCTATTATGAATGGGGGTGTGCAATGTGAAGCACTTCTATTCTAATCATCTAAAACAAAGAGGGAATCTGCTAAAATGAAAAAGCAAAGAATTGTTTCACAATTCAAGCTTCCTCAAATTAATGGAGGTGCATTAATTTGAAGAAGTTCCCAAAGCTTGTCCAATGCGATAAAAGAGGTCAGATCGTCATACCAAAAGAAGTAAGACAAGACTTAGGGATAGAAGAAGGAACAGGATTCTATATGTATGTTGTAACAGAAGAAGGAATCCTACTAAAGAAGCTTGACGAACCAAACCTAGAAAATGATCCTACCTTGCATAAATTAAATGAGAAAGCAGAAAAGATAAGCATGAGCAAAGTCAATATTGCACAGACAGTCGATGACTACAAGAAAACAACAAAAGGAGGTTTTGACCTAATATGAGAATAAGAAACCTTTTTTTAGTGATCTTGATGATAATTATGGCTGCATCAGTTCTAGGGGTGGATATAAATAACTGTACTTCGACTGTTGTAATAAATAATCCAGGAACTTATGATGTGACTGATAATTTAACAACTACAACAACCTGTATTGATATCCAGTCAGACGATGTAACACTTGACTGTCAAGGTAAGACTTTAACAGGTGATGGTTGGGATGGTCATGATCATGGTATTAATTTAGATGACCTCAATAATATAACTTTATCAGATTGTAATATAAATAATTTTGAGGTTGGTGTATATTTAAATAAAGTAAATGAAAGTAATATAATAAATGTAAATTCAAGCAATAATAAATGGGGATATTATCTTTTTACCTCTTATCATAATGCATTTAATACTATTAATTCATTTGATAATTTTACAGGATTTTCTTTTTTATTAAATAGTAATAATAATTCTTTTACAAATATTTATTCTGTTAATATAAATTATAGTCTTTCTTTCACTAATTCATATAGTAATATTTTCAATGAAAGTTTTTTCAGATCTGATCTTTCACAAGATATATATTTTACTAATTCTAATTCTAATATATTTTATTTAAATAATTTAACAAATAATAGCAACTTTTTGATATTTTCAAGCGTTAATAGTTTTAATTATAGCGTAGGTGGTTTTAATCTTGGAAATTATTGGAATGACTTAAATTGTTTAGAGACTACTGATAGAAATGGTTACAATGTTTGTGTTGATCCATCAAGTTATACTATTGATATTGGGAATAATATTTATGATTATGCACCTCTAAATGAAGTTGCTATTGGACCTAATAATCCTCCGGTTCTAAATAGTGTGGGTGATAGAAGTGTTGATGAAGGTTCACCTCTTGTGTTTACAATAAGTGCTACTGATGCTGACCTTGATAGCTTGACATACAGTGCTACTAATTTACCTACTGGTGCTGATTTCACAGGCCAAATATTCAACTGGACACCTTTCTATAATCAGGCAGGAACCTATGATGTGACATTCAACGTTACAGATGGGGAAGATCAGGATAGTGAAACAATAACAATAACTGTGAATGAATTTGCAATTTATACAATTTTGAATGTATCTTATGAAGGTAATCAAGCTATCAATCAAACAATAACCTTCTATGCAAACTATACAGGTTTTTGGGGGAGTATTATAGAGAACTCTACTTGCTTAATAAATTTCAGTGATTCACCATCAACATTCATTAATATGAACTTTAGTGGAAACTATTATTATGAAAGAGAATTTAGCAGTATAGGAACATATGATTATACAGTATCATGTAATAAAACAGATTATCAGACGAAAACAGTAACAGATAGTATCCAGATATACAATGATACATCATATGTGGTTTGGGAAAACTTCAAAAATTATATAACTACAAATTTTACAAATATAAGCGATATAGAAAATGTAGTAAATCCTGTGATTGCGATACCAAGCTTGTTTAGGATCGCTTGGAATCATACGCTTAATCTTTCAGGATATGATTTAGATAATAACATATTGTTCAGTGATGATTATGTGTATATAGATGATGCTGATCTTCCAGAATTAAATAGTTCTGCAGTTATAACATTATATGGTCTTGATTATGAATATGAACCAATAATATTTAGGGATGCAGATCTAGATTTTAATTCAGGATATGCAGTATATAATCCGGGTTTTAAGGAGTATGATTCAAATAATGGTGTATTGAATTTTAGCGTTGATGGATTCAGTGCATATTTCACATCAGGAAACAGCCAACTTGAAATAAGTGATTCAGGAATCACACCAGCAAACCAGACAATAAATCTATTTGCAAATTATACAAACTTCACAAATTTAGAATTCATAGCTGGCGCAAGCTGTTACATAAATTTCAGTGATTCGCCTTCAACATATGATTTGATGGTTGAAGATACAAATATCTATAATTATTCAAAAATATTTTCAATTCAAGGGATCTATACTTACACAGTAAACTGTTCAGTTACTGGATTTGAAACAATAATCTTAAGTGATGTGTTAAACATAACTGATGCTATCATAACAGACATATATTCAGATCCTTCATTTGAACCTTATGTGGAGTATTTCCAGCTTAACACAAGTAATTCATCGATAATAAATATCCTTGGATACTTAGGAAATATGAACTTAAGCGTTGCAAACGTGACCGCAACATTATACTCTTATGGGGATCCATTAGATCCTGATTTCATAACAGCACAAACAAGTTGGAACATAACATCAACTGACGCGAACATAACAGAATATGTGTATGGGAATAGTACTGTTCTAGTGCTTCCAACAAGCGAGACACAGAATTATACTTACAAGATCGATGTTCCATATGATTCATTATTTGAGAACTTGACTGAAAGATATATTTACTTCGATGATCATCCAAGATTTGACCAGCAAGGATATAAGATTTTATCAAGCGAAGTCGTACTTGGTAGTCCTCCTTATGTGATACCAACATATTATAGACTATTACTAGATAAGGAAAGGCCAGAGGGTATTGCAATAGATGATACTTTCTATATAACTGACCTTGCAAGAAGGGCAAATTACTTCAATAAAACATTAACATTAAACTATAATGGGACAAACTATATTGGAGTATATGTAACAAATGGTTATGAAGAAGTTTACTCATCAACAAGAGCTGAAGTTTTCCTTGATCAGAAACCTCCAAGAATAAATATAACAACCTTTTCAGAATATTACTATATTGATAGTCCAATAATAGATTTCGATGTATATGATGATTATGGAATCAACACTTCAAAAATATACGCAATTGCAGATAATGGAACAATTAATGAAACATTCTCAATAAACACTTCACTTGTATCAGCTGATAGCAATATAACTTGTGCTGGTACGTCATCAAGCCAATCTTGCACTTTAACTCCTCAAAATTTGGTAGCAGGAACATATAATCTAACAATAGATTTATCAGACACTTTAGGAAATAGTGCTTCAGAAACTTTGGAATTTACAATATTTGCTTCATTTAATGCAGTGGCTGGAATAATAGATGAAGGAATAACTACTACAAATAATACTTTGAACTTTTGGTGGACTCCTTCAACACATCCTGCATTCAGCTATTATGAATACGCGATAGGAAAAGATAATATTGATTGCTATTGCAATGAATGGAACGATACCTTTGTTGGAAATACTTCCTCTAACTTCACAACCTATACTGGAAACTTAGTATTTGGAAGGAACTATTTCATAAACATAAGAGAAGTATATGTAGATGGAAGTAAAGGTCCTTGGGCATATAGTGATGGGATAAGATTTATGGATGAAACACCTCCAGTACCTTTAAGTGTTGAGGTTTCAGGCAGTTCTTCAATATTATCTCAAAGCTATACAAAGAGTGATATTTTCACGATAACATTCAATTTTAGTGAGGAAGAAAGTTCTATATCTTCTTATATGTATGAGATAGGTGAAGAAACTTGCGGTAAAGATAATAGTGATTCTATACAAGGAAAATCTTTAGTTACTGGAAATCCTTTCACCACAGTTAATTTGAGCTTAGAATATGGAAAAACCTATTATGTTAATGCGTGGGCAAGCAATAATCAAGGATATGTAACAAATGCAACTTGGAGTACTTGTATAAGCTCAAGCCCTATAACTTTTGATAATAGATCTCCTACGGGTGGTTGGCTTGAATATGATTCCTTGATAGAAGTAGGAAATATAACTTATGTAAATTCAGTTGACTTAAGATACTATACTGGAACAGATGAATTTTTACCTTTGATGAACGTAACATTGAAAGAATCAAAAAGCGCTCTAAGCATCATTGATGGTACTTGTTCTCTTAGCTCAGGATACAATACTGTTAGAACATTGATTAGAGATAACAATACTGAAGATGTAATAACTCAAAGCATAGAAAGTGGTTATTGTTATAGATATAAGATAGAGATTTGCGATCAAGCAGGGAACTGCATAGAATACCCTGATGTTCAGAATATTATAAGCTTAAGAGTGGATTCAACACCTCCAAACCCTCCTACAATATTAAGAGATGAAGGTGCTGAAATATATTCAACAAGCATATATTTCAATTGGAGCGGCGCATCAGATCCTGAATCAGGAATAGGTTACTATCAATATAGAATAAGGGAAAATTCAACTACTGGGCCAATAATATATGGTTGGGAAGATCTTCCAAAATCTCCTCAATATGAATTAGTCACTAATCTTCCATTAGAACATAATGAATGGTACTATATTGAAATGAGATCATATAATAATCTTGGTTTCCCAAGCGTAGATTCAAAATTCTCCAATGGAATCCAATTTGTTGATAAGGTATCGCCTATTCTTCCTGAAATTCTAGCTGCAGGAAACACAACATCAAATACTTCAGAAAAACCAGAATATTATTTCGATTATGTTGATAGTAATTATACAAATATAACAATAAAAACTTTTGAATCTAATGTAAATTGTATATATAGTCAATCAGATGAAGGATATAATCAAGATCTAAATCCTTTGGATAATGAAGGTTATTGTGATGTAAGTCTTGGAAATAACACTTTCATATGTCAAGTACCAACAAGTTATGGTGAAAATGATTATTATATCTCTTGTGTAGATGATGCAGGAAACCCTCAGACAAACAATCAACCTTTAACAATAATAAAAGACTATCTTCCTCCATCAATAACTCTAGGATTCAACAACGAGTCAACAAGCAATGAAGATTATGATCTTATAAGATTACCAAACGGAGATTATAAGTTTAGGTTCAATGAATCAAATGATCTAGCAATATTTACATTCAACGTAACCTTGTATGATTACTTATATTATAATTACTCAATAGATTTCCTATTGGATGAGATAATATATGCTAATATAAATGATTCAAGCAGTGAATTAAATGAAACAATAGAAGTCTTGTTAGATGTTGATTATTTCCTTCTTGGAGATATAAAGACAAATGTTTCAATAAATGCATCAACTGAAGATACAAGCGGATTAACGGATAATAGCTTTACAACAATAATTTATGATCCAACAATGCCTATAGCAACAATGGAAGAATTGGATATTGTAATAAACACTCCATTAAATATAAATTTATCAGCATATGATACAACAAGAATAGTTGTCAATATAACAAGAAAAGACAATGAAACAATAAATGGTAGCTATAATTATTATGCTTATGAAATAGTATATAATGAGAGTGGCGATTTTGAAAATACTACAATCATTGATTGGAATTCATTGAACTGGTCAGAAGGTGAATATTATATCAATATAACATACTATAATGATTTCTATAACTTAACAGGAAATATAGAAGATCAAGGAAGAATTGATAGGGAAATAATATTGGACAATGGAAATCCTATAATATATCTTCCAGAATACTATCATGAAAAAGATAATTATCTTACAATAAACACTCCAACAACATATAATGGAGAAAGTATAGAATTGAAAGGATTTTCACAGATGACTTATTTTGCAAAAGAAGGAGATGTTTTCAATTTTTATGGGAATGAAATAATTTTGCAGGCTATTGGCAATGGGGTGATATCGCTCTTTGTAAATTCTGAAAATTCAAACATGCTTGAGAATGAAAAAGAATTAATAGATAATTTAGAAGTTTATGTTGATAATGTAAATTATGTTAGTGATGATAATAAAGATTATGCTATTATCACAGTTTCATATGATCTTGATGCTGAATTGGAAGTTGAGATTGAATTTAATGGAACAGCAAAAAATGTTACTTTAGGAAGCTATAGAAACTTCTCAGGAACATTTATCTATTTCATTAAGGATTATATTGTTCCAGGATTTGATAATTTCACAAAAGCATTAGTTCATGTAAGCAATGAGACGATTGAGTATCCTAATAATTATGTGGTGCCTTCAAGTGATCATTACTGGTCTATTGCATGGGATAAGCCAAGGTTCAACACTCAAATTATAGGGTTTGATTTCATGACTTTTGATTATTCCGACTTAAATTTGAGTTATAAGGTTGTCGAGACGAGTAATCCAAGCATAATACATAAATCAGGGATCCCAACATTGATAGATGATTCAGGATTTAATAAGACATATTCAATCAATTACATTGTTCCATCAACATTCAAGAACAAGAATCTAACCTTGATAGTAAATTCAGTAGATGAATTTGGAAATACTGATTCATCATCTATATATTTTGCAATCTACATCAAAACATTGAATCTTACAAGTTTTGAACTAGATGATTTCTCAACAGGAACCTTTGATATAAATATTTCTTCAGTAAATTCAAACATATTAGCGTATAGTATGAATGAAGAACTAGTAAACTTTACTCAAACATCAAATAATCTTTCAACACTCACACAAAAAATGGATGAGGCTTTAACCCGTAGCGATTCAATAATAGATGTAACAGCATTAGCATTGAATGAGTATTATGAATATAGTTACTTAACAAGCCAGATAACAGTAGATAATGCTGATCCAGTAATACAATACATAAGAGAGCTATTAGGGGATGAATTGCTTCTAGATCTAAATGAATTATACATCTATGAAGGAATGGATATTGAATTAACAGATATAAATTCAGATAATGCAACAATAAGGGTGAATCTTTCATCTATAGAATATGATCTTGATGAAAGCGGATTCTACCCATTAGAAACAGAGTTCAACATAACATTGAAAGAAATATATTATAATCCTGTAGCACCAGAACATAGTAAAGCGATAATACAAGTATTCAATGCAACAGATGAACCAATGGATTATCCTTATTTGATAAATGAAAAAATATTACCTGACAGAGAAGAATTTAGCTATGTTTTATCTGGATCAACATTATATTATGATGGAAATGAAATTTTAATTGATGAATTTAGTTATTATTATGATGAGCTTGATGTATTTTGTAATGGGGAATATAATGAATTAATGTTTGATGATTGGGAATCTCTTGATTGTGGCACTCATAATTATGATATATATTTCGAATCAGAATATGCTAATATTGATGGGGTTTACCAAGAATATCTTAATATAACTATTGATGTTTTAGGCATGACCTATTTCCTGGAAACAAATGATTCTATTAATATATATGGTTTAGATATAAAATTAAAAGAAGTGAATCTTGATTTTGTAATTTTAGAAATTGATAATGAGAATCATTTAGTAATTTTTGATAGCGATCCTTTAGGACCTTTCAAAAAAATAGGTGATGAGTTGGAAATAAAATTAGCCTCTTTATTTTATACTGGGGAACCTGATGATTCAGCTACATTAACAGTAAAATATGTGGGAAATAATACTAAATATTTAATTGATGAGAATTTAACAGTATATAGGGATTGGTTTAGTGTTAGTAATGGATTTACTATGATCGATGTATCACTTAATAGATCTTATTTCGAATTTACTAACTCTTCAGGCGGGGTAGTTGAAAATGGAACAGTACCTTCATTATCTCCTGTTACGCATACTATTTCCATAAGCAAAGACTTTGATGCAAATTATACTCAATTAAACCTTACAGTGTTTGCATATGATTCATTAGATAAGCCATCAAACATAACTATTCCTTTAATATATATCGCTGGAGACATGCAAGTAAATGAAATCCTAACAACTGAGTTGATCAATGATTATTTACAAAACACAATAAATTTCAGTGTATATTTTGAGAATGTTTGGTATGCAAATGCAACCTTGATAAATAGTACAGGAGATAAATTCTTGATTGGACAAAGAAACATATCAATATATGAAAACAATATAAACTGGTCAGAAGAATTCGATATTTCAAGCTATGGGGATGGTGAATACATATTAAGAGTTAGTTATGAGAATCTTTTCGATGAAAAAGACTATTTTGAAAAAGTATTCATTAAAGATACAATAGCTCCAAATATAACTTTAATAGAAGCTCCAGATATAGTATATAATGATGGGATAACTTTCACTTTCCTAGTAAATGATACAAATCCTTTATTTAATAGAACTTTCTTTAGATATGATAATATAACTGGCAATTTTAGTAATCGGGTTGCTTATAGTTTAGTAACCATTCCAAATACTGAATATACTTTTACTTTAGGTCATCATGAACCAGTAAACGGAAGCTATAATTACACGATAGCTTTTACAGATGTTGCTGGAAATGAAGGAACTCTAGAGCTTCATTATCCTATAATAAACAGAAGACCTTTCTTTGCAACAGAAGAATTTTTAATGGAATCAAAAAATTATTTTGATGAAATTGATTCTAGCTTATTTTATTCTAATGAAAGATTGGTAGTTCCTATTATTGAAGTTTTTGATAATTCAACTTTCATAGAAGTTGGATCGAAAATAATGTTATATGATGATCTTGATGAATTTGAAAAAGAGATTGATCTTGGTTATTTCAATAATTCAAATAATACTGAAATATTGAATATTTCTCTAGCGGATCACATATTTTATAGAACTACAGATTTATTAGTTTATTATGAAGAAATGATTTTCTTAAATGCAACAACTACTGATAATATTGATACTCTTTATGCAGATTACAATGTGGTGTATTATGATATATTATCTGATGGGATCAATAGGGTAAATGTAACTGATTTATATTACCTTGATAATTATGAAGAGTCAATAATATTCTATTATGATAATATTTCAACTGATTTATATGATTATTATCTTATCAATCAGTCAGGTTCTTATTATTTATTTAGTAACGAAACAGAATTTGATAATTTCAAGATTGTTGATGGATTATTTGATTTTATAGAATACACTTATGAAGATCTAATATTTTCATATAAATATAATCTGTCCTCAAACAATATTTCAAGTTCAATCTTATTAAATTCAACTGATTGGGATAATTATGTGATAAAAGCAGTTGTCGCAGAGCAAACAAATACCTTATATTATTTGACAAGCGATGATAAGCTAACAATATTGAATCTGACAAATAATAATTCTATAACTATTGATTGGGATGAAAACGGGTTTTATCTTAGTGATGATGAAGAAATGCTTCGTTATTTTGATTATGTTTATATTTTGGAAGAATATCAAGGATTTGAAACAGGATCTTATTTTGATATATACGCATATCCTTACAGTTATGATTTAATAGATCGAGATGATTATAATAGGTTGGATATAATAAAATATAAGATATATCCTGATTTTATTGAACCAATTAATGATATAAGCTTAAGTCTTGGTGAGAACATAACTCTAAATTTAGATGACCATTATATAGAATTTGATAGTAATGATGGAAATCTAACATATGTTTCAGGTGATGATATATCAATAATCATAGATGATAGCTTATACACAATAGTTCCAGATACAGATTTCATAGGAAAATCTTGGATACAATTCCAAATTACAGACACCTTAGGAAAAACAGACTTTTCAGATAATATAACTATTGAAGTGATCAATGGTTCAAGACATAATATAAGTTCAATCGCGCCTCTTCACTATAATTATTATAACCAATCAGAATTTGTAAACGAAAGCATTTCATTGTATAAGGCTGTATATGATGAAGAATCAGTTCTTCTTCCATATAATCTGAATTTTAGTCTTGAAATAATACCTGATAATGATGAAGAATATGAATTTGGAATAAGAAATTTCACAGCAAGCGATTTAACGTATCTAGATAT
>PKTL01000065.1 GCA_002867475.1 Candidatus Woesearchaeota archaeon | reverse complement strand
TTATATAGGATTAATGGTAAAAATGTATTATATAAAATCATTATTTCAATCAAGAGGTGCAATGTAATGAAATTGTTCAATAAAAAAGGTGTTTCTCCATTGATTGCGACAGTGCTTTTGATAGCATTTGCAGTAGCATTAGGAGTCGTGGTGATGAACTGGGGAAAAGACTATGTCGAGACCACTGCAAAAGATGCAGGAGAAAAAGCAGATGCAGACCTTTCATGCCAAATGGATATAGACATTGGCATAAAAGAGATAGGAAATGTAGAAAAAATATGCTATACTGCAAACGCAACAGATAAGATACTCGAATTCATGCTAGAAAACACGGGGCGAGAATCGATTCAAGGAATAAGAATGGTCCTAATAGATTCAGATGATAATATACATCAAGCAGATAACACTTCATTTGAATTAAATGCAGGAAGCGTATCATCAAAATATATATATGACTATAATTCTACAAGTTTAGGAACAGAACTTCAATATGTGGAGATAATACCTTTAGTAACAGTTAAAGGAAAAACAACGCCGCAAGCATGTTCATCAAGTTCAGTACAAGTAGAATCAATAGGTGAATGCTGATGAAAATGCTTACAAAAAACCAAGAAAAAGCACTCGATCTCGAGATAGAAAAATCTAGATTGAATCGAGAAAAATCTATGCTTGTACTGAATAAAAGTTTACTTTTATACTTCAGTTTCTTGTTTGTAGCGATAGTCGGATTCATATCTGGCAATCTTGGAAGGCAAACATTGAACATACTTGTCTTTATCGGATTTGGCATACTATTCATAGGAACCTGGCCCTATGTGAAGACAATGAAAGCAGAAGAAAAAAAACTTGATGATATAATCAAAGAATTGAATGAACCAAAAAAACCAAAAAAATGAGCGATTACAGGGGTGGTGGAATCAAGACTAGTATCTTTTTATTTTCAATCTTGATAATCATAACACTTCTCTTATTCTTATTTGTCCAAAATATATATGTTGATAGCAAAAATCAAGCCACAAATAGTCTGATGAATGCAAATGATTGCATTGATATCTCTTTTGATATAATGGGGTATGAATACTCACCTGATGGGGTTGATATTATAATCTCAAATAAGGAAAATTCAATACTCATACAAACATTACATCTGAATTATGAATATAATGATATAGTAAAAGATACTTCAATAATACCTGGTGAGATAAAAAGCGTAAATTTTGATATAAATTCAACAGGTTTATTCGATATATATCCAAATAACTGCATCAATTATGCAAAAAAGATTGAAATAAAATGAAAAGAAAAGGTCAAATATGGATTTCAGCAGTAATATACATATTAATAATCACAACCTCTTTATTGATAGTGTTAAAATTTGGTATTCCCTTGATAGATGAAATGAAAGACCGAAATAGTTTCGAAAAATCAAAGAACATGATGAAAGCACTCGATGAACAGATAATCCAAGTAGCAAATGAAGGAGAAGGCAGTCAAAGAGTAGTGACTCTTGATATATCAGAAGGAAAACTATTAGTAGAAAATGATCAAGTAGTATGGGAGTTCGAAACTGACAATGACATACTTGATGAGAGAACAAGCCAAGAAACCGGAAACATAAAAATAGTCTCCAATGCAAATGTGCAATCAATCGAAAACGAAGAAAATTACATATTATCAACAGTTATAGATTATGATTCAAATGGAAACCCTATAGGATTCGGTGCAGACATAAAAAAAATAGGCGACGAAAACAATTGGGACACAATAAACGCCAGTTTATTGATACAAAATATCACTTATGATGGAGTGGATTCAAACGGAACTTTCAAGATGTTTTTAGGAGATGATGAATCAACATCTTACGGAAACGGATACACAAAATTAGTTCCAGAAGGCAACAATACAAATCTTGGATCCTCAACAATAATCGCACATATAAACACGACATTATCCGGATCAAAGCTGGAATATGATATTCACATAACTTTGAACAGTTACTCAGATTTCTTGGTTATAGAAACCAAGAATATAGAAATAGAGTAATGAGTTTAAAATATTAAAACATACAATAAAATGGTAGAAGAAAAAGAAGGTGGGTTTTCTATAGATCTTAATCCTAAACTTATAACTATCCCAGATTTTAAATCTCGAACAGAGATAAACATAAAATACCCTTTGATAGAACCCTATGCTTATGCTCACATATTTTGGGATGAAGAAGCAAGTGAACTTATATATTCTCTTGATGAGCCAGAATTAGATGATGATGAATCAAACATATTGAAACTTGTGCAATTTGGTCTAGAAGAAATGATAAACATAAGCTTCACCCATGCAACTAAACTGAATATATTAATCGAATACCTTGAACAAAATGTTCAAATGATCCTTTCAGAAATCGGCGCAAGAGTAAGTCAGGAAACCTACAACAAAATCATGTATTATGTCTATAGGGATTCAGTTGGGTTGAATCTTATCGAACCTTTGATGCATGACTATTTCATAGAGGATATTGAATGTAATGGAAAAGATCATCCATTATACATAGTTCACAGAAAATTCGAAAATATAAGAACAAACATAATATATGAGGACTCAGAAAAACTCACAAATTTTATAGAAAAACTTGCTCAAAAATCAGGAAGATATGTAAGTTACGCAAAGCCTCTTCTTGATGGAACATTACCTGATGGTTCAAGGGTTAATGGAACTTACAGTAGTGATATAACAACAAGAGGTCCAAGTTTTACGATAAGAAAATTCACAAAAGATCCTTGGACGCCAACACAACTAATAGATTTCAATACTTGCAATGCAGAAACATTAGCATATCTTTGGCTAGCAATAGAATATAAATTCAATGTGATGGTAATAGGAGAAACCGCAAGTGGTAAGACAACTTTCTTGAACACAATAGTGCAGTTTATCCCTCCAGAATCAAGGATATGCTCAATTGAAGATACAAGAGAACTTAATTTAGCCCATGATAACTGGTTACCAAGCGTTACTCGAGCAGGTTTTGGAATACCAAACCAAGAAGGAGAAACATATGGGGGTGTAAGTCTTTTTGATCTTTTAAGAGAGTCTTTTAGGCAGAATCCTGATTATGTTATTGTTGGAGAGATAAGAGGTAAAGAAGCATATGTACTTTTTCAAGGAATGGCATCAGGACACCCAAGCTTTGGAACATTTCACGCAGGAAGCGTAGAATCTCTTGTTAGAAGACTTGAAACGCCACCAATAAACCTTCCAAGCTCTCTTGTTGAAAGCTTAGATATTGTTTGCGTCGCAATCCATGTAAAGACTAGAAATCAGAATTTTAGAAGAATAAAAGTCGTAGATGAGATAAATAAGGTAGACGCTAATGGCGAAATTGAGCACCAACCAGTATATGAATGGGATGCATCAGAAGATAACATGGTTCCAGCAAAACCTTCACTTGTTTTAGATAAAATCGTAAAAAGAACGGGCATGCCTATAACTCGTGTCAAGGAAGAGATCGAAATAAGAACAAAATTATTGCAAGCATTAGCAGATAAAAAAATTTTTGATTTTAAGGAATTGAACAAGATAATAAATCAGTACTATCAAAAACCAAGAGACATAATACAAAAGTTTAACATAAAAAGATGAATGAACTAAAAGAGCTTGTCCAAAAGCAAGAATTGCTAATCAAATTGTATCAAGAATTATTTGATATATCTCCTAATTCAAGAAAAGACAAGAACATACTAGAAACAAAAATGAATGTCGCAAAAGAAGAATTGCTTAAGAATAATTTTGAGATAAAAAAAGAGCTTGATAGGATTCGAAAAGAGGCATGATGTTTGAGAAACTAATAAGACAAAATAAGGAAATTCTAGAGATCGTAAATGAGATTTCTTCATATAAGCAGTTCGAGGACCGGATAAAAAGCGATCTTAAACGTCTTGAAAAAAAATATGAAAAAGGAGAATTCACGTTTGAAGAATATGAAAAATTAAGATTCAAGATACTAAAGAATCACTCTAAAAGCGAAACTGTGGGTTCCTATAAATCTTATATCTTGGATCTTGCTGATAAGGTCGAATTTCTGAATACTCAAATATTTCTTTCAATACTTGAAGATGATCCAAAAAAGAATATCAAAAAGATTCATCATTCATCTCTGCCAACAATAAAAAAGATTGAAGACAAGATTGAAGAAGGAAAAGTAGATAGGATTATCGCAAAAATTGATAACATTGATGATACTTTAGCAGTACAACCCGATAAAATATCCTCAAAAGATTTATCTGAAAATCTAGATGAAGAAGAGAAGATTCTTCCAAAAGAAAAAGAAATCGAATCAACTTTAATATCAAAAGAACTGGATGAAAAAAAACACTTTAGTATAAAAAATATTTTTTTAGCAATAAAAGGTAAAGCATTAAGCATTTTCTCAAAAGAAAACTCGGTAAAAACAGAAATCAAGAAACCTACAAAATTAAAAGATACTAAATTAACACATAAACCCAAACATGAAAAGAATAAAGTTCCAGAACCATTATTATTAAAACCTGAATTGGGAACTGCTCCAGAACCAATAGAAAAAGCAATAGATGATGTTGATAAATCTGAAAAGAAAACAGCGCTTGACATGCTAAAAGAGGATAAGAAATCAAAAGAAAATCCTATGAATCTGCTTAAAGGCAGAAAACTTTTCACAAAGAATCATAAAGCAACACTTTTAGAAAAATTCAATGAAGCAGAAAAGCCAAAATCAAAACAAAAACTCATTGGAAAAGATAATGTGGCATTAGGTGGGATACTTAACATAAAACTCATAAGAAATATTTTCAAGAAGATAAGAAAAGAGGATGCTATAATACGAGATAAGACAAGCGAAGCACATTCACTTCTTGAACTAAAAGAGCTTCTTGGAGATAATGTTTCAGAAATACCAATTGACACAAGCAATTTCTTGACTAGGGAAGCAACTCAGATAAAAAAGCTTTTAGACCAAAGCAATGTAAACATATATAATCCTACCTCTATTGGTTACCTTTCAAATTTTTTTGTACGAAAGATAACATTAAATCTTATCGAAAGCTATCCTAATTTTTTCAAGAATTTTTATCTAGTTTTAAGAAAAGCAAACATCAAAATACTTTCTAACACATATGTTAATATAATGTTTTTTTTGTCCCTAGTATTTACCTTATTTATTGTTGGAGCAACAATACTTGTATCGATGATACAAAAAAATCCTTTCTCTTTGATATTTGCAAAAGCTTTTGTCATGAGCCTAATAACTTTTTGTGCAACAGCAGGAGCATTTTATTATTATCCTAGTATGAAAGTTGGTGAAAGGTTAAAAAGCATAAATACAAATCTGCCTTTCGCAATTGATCAGATGAGTTCTGTAGTGTCAAGTGGTGTACCACCTGCTACGATGTTTAAGTTGATAGCAAAGACAAAGGAATATGGTGAAGTCTCTGTAGAGATTGAAAAGATATCCAACTTAATAGAAGTATTTGGGTACGATCTTGTAAGCTCTATAAGAAGCGTGATATCAACAACACCTTCAAAGCAATTGAAAGAATTCTTTGAAGGATTGGTATCAACAATCGAAACTGGAGGAAGCCTTAAGAATTACTTAAACCAGAAATCAAAAGAGGCGCTTCTAGCGTACCAGACAGAAAGACAAAAATATGTAGAAAGCATATCAACCTATTCAGATATCTACACAGGTCTTTTGATAGCCGCACCACTTTTTTTCGTATCAACATTATCTCTTGTAAGTTTACTTGGAGGAAAAGTGGGGGGATTAGAAGTATCAACAGTAATATCCCTTGGGACATACATAATAATTCCTGGTTTAAATATATTGTTCATAATATTTTTGGAGGTTAATCAACCACAAGTATGAAATTCAAAAAAGAATACTGGATGGGAATATCAATCGGTTTGATAGTTTTATTTCTAGACTTTGCACTGATGCGAGGAACTAGGTGGTTCATACCTTTGGTGATAGTTGCAGTCACAAGTGCTTGGATTCAGTTTTGGGTTGATTTCTTTTTTGAAAATCAGCAAAAAAAGGATTATGAAGCAAGATTTCTTGATTTTGTTAGAAATCTTGTAGGTGCAGTAAAAAGTGGGATGCCAATAAGTAAAGCAATAATACACGTTGCAAAAACATCAGATTATGGAAGCTTAAATAGGCATATAAAAAAATTGAGCTATCAAATAGAGTGGGCACTCCCTGTTAAGAAAGCATTAATGAATTTTGCTGCAAGCACTCATAATGACATAATTAAAAGAGCGATAAGCACAGTTATAGAAGCAGAACAAGCAGGAGGTAATATTGAAGATGTTCTAGAATCAATAACAGTTAGTCTTATTGAGATCAAGAAAATAAAAGAGCAAAGAAGAGCATCAATACATAGTCAGGTGTTACAATCTTATATAATATTTTTTGTATTTTTAGGAGTCATGATCGTTATCCAAAATATTTTAGTGCCTTACATTGGAAAGATGCAAGCAACGAATATTGTTGGTGGAGCTGTTGGTGAGACTGCTGAGATGGGTCTTAAAACAGTGGTTGATATCGATTTTACAACATTATCCACATTTATACTTTCTATGATGGATTGGTTCAAAAGCCTTCATGGAATTTTCTTGATGCTTGCACTTATTCAAGGTCTTTTTGCAGGATTAGTCATTGGAAAATTGAGTGAGGGTGAAATCCTTGGTGGCTTTAAGCATAGTATAATTTTATTGACTATAGCTTTTTTTATAATGGCACTAGCACAAGGATAGTCTGTTCTAGAATTTGGTTCGGTTCAAATCCTTTAGATTTAAATCTTGATTTTTAGAATTAAAAAAAGCAGGTGCCCGGATTCCCTTTAGGGTACTGAAGAGATTTCTCTTCATGTGTGTTCAAATCCGTTTTGATTTATATATTTATAATTTCTTAGAAAAGAGCAGGTGCCCGGATTTGAACCGGGGATCTTCGGGTTGCAGCCGAATGCCTTAGCCGCTTGGCCACACCTGCAGTAAAAATAAATGCAATGAATTTCTAAAAAAGAAATTCAAGCATTCGCTTTGCGAATGAACCCGATGGGATTCGAACCCACGGTATCTGGCTCACATCAGAACAGTCGTAAAAACTCCTATTCTTTAGAAGGCCAGCGCCCTATCCAGACTAGGCTACGGGTCCATAACCTAATGAATTAAGAAAAAGAATTAATAAGGCATTTATAAATCTTTTCAAGATTTATGCTCAAATCCTATTGGATTTGTATGTATGAATCTTTTCAAAGGTTATTTATTTTTATAAGTTTTTCAATTCGATATCTAATTTCATCAATATCTTTTATGTATGCTAATCTTAAGTCCGGTTTAGAATCATTAGCTGAATATATAATAATATCTCCTGACTTAGTAATCCTATCCCATAAAGATATATCTGTATCTAATCTAGTGATAAGTTTAAATGGAAGAATTTTTTCTTTAATATTGATAAATTCAAATTCATATTTGATTGAATCTTCATAAAAGAAATATGTTGAATTATAATATATTATTATCTGTCTTATCATAGAGAAACTAACTATTAAAATTCCAATAATAATCATGTAAGTAGATAAAGTTGCACTGGAAGGACCTATATTAGTAAATTTTTTCAATATTAATAAAATGATAAATAAAGGAAGGATAATAGAAACATAAAAGAAAAACCTTTTGACAAAAATAGGAATCATCCCATTAGCAAGATTTGGTTTAAGTATGAACAAAGGTGTTCTTTCATTGGGTTCATTATTTATGGTAGCCATGTTTTATCATTGTCTATCTTATCGGGAAGATATTTATCCATGACATAGTTTAAGTCATACTTAGCAAACGCCTGCTGTTCTGCTCTAACACCAAGCTTAAGCTGTAATTCTATAGCTTTTTTCCATTCAGGATGTGCATGAACGAAAGGGTCGTTTTTTATCGCATCTTTTCCTCTTTTGACATCAACATCCTTTAATTTATGTGTTGGAAGCTTATAGTCAACAATGTCTTGAGGTGTTACTCCAATAAATTTTGCTTGAGGAACGCAAAAGAATTCATTGATATGTGCTGCGTTACCGCTTCCAACCTTTAATGTCCTGTAAATATTCATGTGTCCATAAAAGTCTCCGTCAGTAAAAACATAAACAGGTATTCCTTTATCATCCGCAAGACGTCTAATGAATCTTCGGCAAGCTCTTGTCGGAACTCCACCCATAGCAATCAAGATACAACCTGCTTTTTTCCAGTAATCATGCTTTACAAGCCTTTGGAACATACCACTTGTTTCAATCGCAAGAATAAATTTAGCATTTGTCTCAAACTTTAATTCCTCAACACTACTAGGAACTGAATAAGCGCCACTACCCATCTTTGTACAATCAATTCGAAGCTCGTTACCATTAGAATCCTTATCTATAACAATAAGTTGTCCAGCAACATCTCCTCCTTTCTCTTCAGGAATAAAACCAAGCTGCTCTCTATTGATACCCATCATAGCTTCCATATCATCCATGACAGCATCAGATTCAGGTTGACCTGCAAAAGCAGCCTCTTCCCAATTATAAGCTGTATAATACGCTTCTCTCTTTGTTGCGATATCCTGTGTTTCAACCAATGTTTTTGAAAGACCCATCATCTTTAGGCTTTGAGCAAAAGTCTTAATGGTAGATGCAGTAAGGGTTCTTTCCTTAACTTTATCACCTTGGACAAAATAACCTTCTTTCTTATCAAAGTTGACATTTTGAAGACTTCGAACAGGAATCTTCAATTTTGGAAGTTGTTTTTTAACTATGTCATCATAAACTTCCTTACTTTTTTCTTTTATAACTTGAACAATCTGTTCTGGTTTCATTTTTGGATACCTCCAAAAATGAACGAAAAACCTTTACTGTTTTTCTGTTTCATCTTTCGTCACCTTCATCATCATAATCTTCAGATTTCTCTTCATCATCTTTACCGATTTTTGCAAAATCAGCATCATATTCCTCATTTTTTGAAGCATCAAACTCCATCTTATCAAGCTTTCCTCTGCTGGATTCAAGAAGACTTTTCAATATCATTTTAACTTCATCTTGCTTATAATCAGACAAGCCTATAAGTTCATCAAGTGCTTGACTCACATGAGGGATATATTTTTCGATATAGCTTCCTTTCTTGAACTCATCCTTCACTCTTTTCTTTTTATTTACATAACTGCTAAGCTTTCTACCAAGATCTTGAATTGCAAGCTTTATCTCTTTAATTATTTCAGGATAATGAGCAAGTGCTTCTTTAGCTTCACTAGTAAAAGGAACCCAAACACTAGCCATATGAACCATTATAACCATAGGTCCTTGAGGAATAGAACCACTACTTTGGTTCAAGCCATAAGGTCTCCAATTAGTTTTTTGAATACTATCAGTTATCGCACAACCTCCTTGTTGGTAAAGTAGAGGAACTCTGTTTGCGAATCTCATTATCTTGATAGCTCCATCAGCTTTAAGCTCGCCACCATATGCTAGGCCTGCTTCTATCACGAAAGGATTTCCTCTGTAAACGCTTGGAGGTCTTGTAATGCTAGCATAAAATTCTGCATTGATCTCTTTTTTCAATCCTTTTTCAACCAAATTTTCACCGATAGGACTTATACAATCTGTAGGGGGGCTGATAAGCTTGGTCTTCTTGATTCCTTTCATTATACTTTCAGCCATTTCTCTAGTAACCTTGTTAGGTTTAGTAGTGGGGAGTATTGCAGCTTCTTCACATATTTGCTTTGCATTATTAGCACTAACTCTACTGAATTCGCTTGTAAGAAATTGTTGAACTGTTTTTGTTTCAGTATACAAAAGCATCTTTATTAGCATACCTAGTTCAATTCCATAAGGATGAGGTTTTATTTCTTTAGCAAGTTTTGGTTTCTCATCTGTTGCTCTAGGGAAAATAATTTGCTCTGCTTTAGGATTAGTATATATTATTGTTGTATGCGGGTTTGTGATAGCAGTTTCTTTTAAATATTCATCAACACTTTGATTTCCTTTTTGGTAAACTGCTTCTAGATCAAGCTCGATCTTTGTACCATTTTCCTTGTACCAATCTTTTGTTTCTTCCCTGCTGATCTTTGGCTTATTTGTAGCAGTATCAATATTAAGTTCGCAATAATATGCGGGTTCACTAGGGTGAATCTTTGTAGTTATCCT
Source organism: Candidatus Woesearchaeota archaeon (assembly GCA_002867475.1). GTDB lineage: Archaea > Nanobdellota > Nanobdellia > Woesearchaeales > BM511 > BM511. The sequence continues at coordinate 21,369 of PKTL01000065.1, read as the reverse complement.
GATAGGTTTTCCAGTGGTCAATTGACCATATAATGCTGCTGCAGAGATACCTATACCTTGCTGACCTCGTGATTGTTTCATACTGTGGAATTTTGAACCATAAAGAAGTTTAGCAAAGATTTTTGGAACTTGTTTTTTAAGTATTCCCGGCCCATTATCTTCAATTGTCACTCTGAATCTTTCATTACCCATTTCAATAATTCTGACTTCTATTTCAGGTAGGATTTCTGATTCTTCACATGCATCAAGAGCGTTATCGACTGCTTCTTTTATTGTTGTAAGAAGTGCTTTTCTTTTATTGTCAAAACCAAGTAGATGTCTATTTTTTTCAAAGAATTCTGCAATGCTTATTTCTCTATGGCCTTTTGCAAGTTCATGAGCTTTTGTATTATTTTCTTTTCTTGGTTTTGGAACTTCTTTTTTTTCTATTGTTTCTGAAGTTGGATTATTAGTTTCTTCTTTTTCTGAGAAACTATTAAGATTTAATGTTTGTTCACCCAAAATTATTCACCTATATATCTTTGTGTTTCTAAGTGCTTAATAAATCTTTCTTTTGGTAAATATTAATTAGGGTAGAATAAACATAAATCTTTTAAATTAGATATAAATATTTTTCTTTATGGAACATAAACATAGTGGCAAATCAAGCAAAAGATTTCTAGATACAAAAAAAATTTTAAATGAATTAAACCTAAATCATGGTCAAATCGTTATCGATGCGGGGTGTGGTGATGGATATTTTTCAATGCTTATGGCAAATGAGATTGGAACAAGCGGAAAAATATACTCTGTTGATTCTCATGATGATTCAATAATACTTCTTAATAAGAATATGAGGGATGATTCAATATTGAATATCATACCTATAATTTCAGACATAAAAAATGTGCCGATAAAAAAAGGAATTGCAGATATTTATTATATGTCTAATGTGTTGCATGGTTTTGATGATGTAGAAAAAGTTGTTGTATTAAAAAATGCAAATGATCTATTGAAAGCAGATGGCAAAATAGGGATAGTTGAATTCAAAAAAGAAGAATTACCTATAGGTCCATCAACAGATATAAAATTATCTGAAGAAGATTTAATAAATCTCGTTTCAAATAATGGTTTTGATTTCTTAAGATCTGTTGAAGTTGGAGATTATAGTAATTTTTTCATATTTAAGAAAAATAATTGATATTTTTTTAGAATTTGCAATCTTTGCACTTTTCAGATTCGCAATGTGGATTTTTGATATTCCATTTAAGGGTCCATTCTTTTATTTTCTGTACAATCTTTAGGAAATCTTCGCCTTGATCTGTTAATGAATATTCGCAAGATATTGGAAATTCTTTTGTGTCTATACTTTTAGTTATCATCTCTTTTTCTTCTAGTTCTTTTAGTCTTGTTGAAAGAACTTTTGGAGTTATTTCTGGGATACTATTTTTTATTTCACTATATCTTTTAGTATTATCTTTGCTTTTGAATATTTCAAGAAGTATTAGAACAGTCCATTTTTTCCCTACAAAATCCATTGTCTTATACACTGTACAGTTTTTATTCATTATATGATTTTTGAACTCTTTAGTTTTTTTATATATTGTGTTTATTCAACCCTATTCTTAGACATTATACAACATCTTGTTTAGTATCTTTTTAGAAACTAACGAATATATAAAGGTGTATGCTTATTATAGTAAGTATAAAAAAGATACTAAGGTGATTGTTATGATGCAAATAATTGAAGAGGTTCCTTTACTAAAAGAGGAATTAAGACAACTACGAATATTAAAATAAAATTTTGATCAATTCAAAAAATTAATTATATCGCTTGATCAAATTATTTTATAAAGGAGGCAACAAAATGGGATGTGACACAGCATGCAGAGCAACTACAAACAGAAAAGACAACACATGTACAACGTGTGGAAGTACAAACACTTATGGGATGAGTAGGGTTGTATGGTACTATTCAATAATCGAAAACTGGAACAGCAGTAAACAAGCAGAATTCAAAGATAGGCAAAAAGGAGACTACAAGTTAGGTATACAAAAAGATCGAGTTCTTGAAAAAGTACAAGAAGTAATAATCGTAGAGTAGGGGTCAAAGCCTACTCTACACTATTTTTTTTAATAAGTTTTTTATAGTGGTTTATCAGATATAAATATATGAGAAAATATTTGGTGGTATTATCTTTTTTATTATTTATCTTATTAGGTTCATTTTCACTTTCTCTTTTTGATTATGAAGGCTATATGGATCCAGGTCATTATGGTGATGAGATCGCTATCAATATTAATGGTGGTTCTTATGTTTTTCAAGATGCGTTAATTAGTTTTCAAGGTGTTTTAAAGTCAAGCGGTACTACAACTTATTATGATGTTCCACCACTTGGACATAATGCTAATGAAATAGTTGTTGAGATTGATGGTGATGATAAAACATTGAAAGAGGCTATAGATTCAGGTCTTTATATTTGTAAAGAATGGGTTAGAGCTGATTGGAGTGGGAGTTATAATGATATTCCTGATCCTGGTCACACAGGAGAAGAAGTATTAATTATTGTTCATGATAAGGAATTATCTCTACAAAACGCTATTTGGAAACATCATCTTTGTACGACTGCACCAACATGGAAAATAAAAATCTTAACTTCTTGTAGTGTTTCTTGTGGTGACGGAACAATAACTCAAGATGTTTGGTGTGAAAGAAATGATGGTGTAGAAATTAGTGATTCTTATTGTACGGGTGTTAAGCCATTAACATCTGATGTTTGTAATGATGGGCCTTGTCCTATTGATTGTGTTGGTAGTTGGAGTGATACTGGTGTTTGCAGTGAGACTTGTGATGGTGGGCTAAAGCAGCAAGTTTATACTATTAGTGTTGATGCAGCGTATGGTGGTGATAGTTGTCCTTATAGTGATGGTGCTACTAGGTGGGGAACTACTTTATGCAATACTCAAGATTGTCCTGTTGATTGTGAAGGTTATTGGAATTTAAATTTTGGTACTTGTAGTGAGACTTGTGGTACTGGTTATTATGACAAGCAATGGGTGACTACAATCGTTCCTGCTAATGGCGGGGCTGCTTGTCCTAGTCCTAGTTTTATTGATAATGGTGGTAATACTTGTAATCTTGGGAATTGTTGTGATGTTAATATGGGTTCTTCATGTTCAGTGGATCAGTGTACTTCAGGAACTATTGATTGTGATGGTGCTTGCGTATTTTCTTCATACTTAGCTTATGGTACTGATCTTGGTACTTGTTATATCTGTGATGGTAATGGAGGTACTGTTGCTCCTGTGGATGATAGTAATTGTGGCACTATTGATTGTAGTCTTTATTATGTTCAAAATGGTACTGAAAGCGCGATTACTATTGAGACTTGTTATAGTAAGAAAGATATTACTAGTAATCGTTGTGAAGGTATTGAAGATTGTAAGGATCCTAACACTGCAGATTGCAGTATTCAAAGTAATGATGTTCCAAAATATACTTGTGGTGATTGTAAATATATAAGTTCTACTAGTTGTACGGAGACCACTCTTGGTAGTTGTTCTAACTATGCAGATGGAACTGATTGTGGAAGTGGTAAAATCTGTCAGAGTGGAAGCTGTGTAACTCCTGTTAATTGTGTTGGTGGTTGGAGCGATACTAGTATTTGTAGTGAGACTTGTGGTGATGGCGTTTTACAACAGGTTTATAGTATTAGTGTTGATGAGGCTTATGGTGGTGCTACTTGTCCTTATGTTGATGGTGATACTAGATGGGGAACTAGTACTTGTAATCTAGGTAGTTGTTGTGATGTTGACATGGGTAATTCTTGTTCAATAGATCAGTGTACTTCAGGAACTGTTGATTGCGAGGGGGTTTGTGCATTTTCTTCATATCTTGCTTTAGGAACAGATTGTACAGGAATTTGTAAATCTTGTAGTGGTGGATCTTGTATTTTTACAGATAGTAATCATGATTATCAAAATGAATGCAGTTCTGGTGGTGTTTGTCAGAATACTGATTTGTTGTATACTTATACTGGTAATTGTGATGGTGCTGGCGCTTGTGCTTATAGTTCTTCATCTTGTTCTGTATGTAATTATTGTAGTGGTAGTAGTTGTATTAATGTTCCTTCTGGCAGTGATACTAATAATGATTGTAGTTCATATAGTGCTTGTACTAGTTCAACTGTTTTGAGAATTTATACTGGTTACTGTGATGGTGTAGGTGGTTGTGCCTATACTATTTCTAGTGCTCCTACTTGTAAAGTTTGTAGTGGAATTTCTTTTGTGAATGCACCTGACGGAACTGCTTGCGGAACAGGAAAGATATGTGATGTTGGCAGTTGTTGCACTCTAAGTTGTCCTGCTGCAGATAGTGTTTGTAGTGGTACTACTTATACTGGTAGCGATGGTTGTGGCGGAACTTGTAATGTTGTTGGATCAAAAACAGATGGTGAGTGTAGTTCATTCTATTTAATTTCAGATCATTATTATGGTCAGGATATCATTGTCGATGAATCAACAAAAGATCTATATGTAGCAGGTGATAAACCAGGGGAAGGAATATATGTTGTCAAATATGATTCTTCAGGGAATCTTCAATGGCAAAAGAAAATAGCAGGCACTTATTTAGGTGGAGCCTCATCAATCGAGTTAGATTCATCAGGAAATATTTTAATTGGAGGTCATTTATGGCAAAATTCAGAGTATCGTAGGTATGCCATGATAATTAAACTTTCACCATCAGGTTCTGTTATCTGGTCTAAAACCTTAAAAGGATCAGTTGATACTAACATGTATAGGGATACATATTTTTTTGATATCGATATCGATTCAAACAATAATATATATGGAACTGGATATACTTATAGTGAAGGTCAAGGAAATACTGATTTGTTTATTGCTAAATATGATTTTTTAGGAAATCTTAAATGGCAGCGTGTTATAGGTCAATTAGGTACAGATAGGGGTGATTCGATAAAGGTAGGAAATGATGGGAATATTTATGTGGCTGGAAGAAGTTATATAGATTCATCTTATAGGATTATTTTATTAAAATATAATTCATTAGGAACTCTTTTATGGCAAAAAATAATTCTGGGTAGTGTCGCTTCAGCACATGGCAGTGGATTAGCTATTGATTCATCAAATAATATCTATGTTTCAGATATTCATAATAAAGATTATGTTCTTTTAGCTAAATATGATTCTTCAGGGAATCTAAAATGGATGAAAGGATTAAGTGATATAGGATATTCAAATATTAAAGGTATGGATCTAGCAAATAATAACATTTTCATATCTATTTATACATCCTCAGTTGGACTTGGAGCAGCTGAATATTTCATATCAAAATTCGATCTTAATGGAAATATTTTATCTCAGCAAAGTTTTGGAAGTGCTAATCTTGAGACAACAAGAAATTTATTTGCAAATGATGAGTCTGTATATGTTATAGGTCATGAAACCTCAACAGGAACCTATAAAAATCTTCTTCTTAAAATTCCTTCCAATATGGATTTCACAGGTGAATATGGTGTTTATTCTTTAATTAATCAAAATCTTATTCTTTCTAATCTTGCTTTAACTAGTTCTTCATCAACACTTATAGGAGCTACTTCGCATTTGATACCTGAATCATCTAATCAAGTTTCTTATACAATAACTAAATCTTATTCAAAAATCAATTTGGATTAAAAAATCTATTTTTTCTTTACAATAAAAATACAATGATCTTTTTCAAATGGGTCAAGCTCTTTGAAATCAACAATAGTTAGTCCTGCATCTTCCAAGTCTTTTCGAACCATTGAATAAATTTGCTTTGGTCTTTTTGATATATCAATGCTTTTGCTTTTTACAAAAAGCATACCAAAACCACCCTCCTTCAAAAATAAATCAACATTTTTTATGAAAATCTCACTTTGGTTTTTCTGTGCTATATCCATATAAACAAAATCAACACCCGTAACGAGATGAGAATAACTGATAGGCTTATTAGCGTCACCCATTATAGGGCTAATATTATCACGGTTCTCACTCATGAAAACAAGCTCTCTAACAACTCTTGGAGCAAAGTCAAGAGCAAAAACGTGACCTCCTTTACCAACAATATCACTTACATGGCTAGGAGTGGTACCAGTTGAAGCACCAAGATAAAGAACCTTATCATCAACCCTTAAGTAAGTTTGAGCAAGGCCTTTTTGCAAAGCTGCCGCAAGCTTACTCTTCATAGGATCCCATGATCTGAATTCAGAACCTCCACTAAGAACAAGGCTTTCAGTATAAACAGTTTTACCTTTAACATAATTTTTGGTAAAAAACTTCTTTCCTTTTCTGCTTTCTTCGACAAAGATTCCAGCTAATCTGTTTCCAGCTTCTTTAATCATATAATTCTAGAATAAAAACTTCTTTAAAAAGGTATTGCATTTAAAATTAATGTAAATAAAATCTAAAAAAAAATATAAAATATTATTTTTTCTTACTTGATTTAGCAAGTAAATCTTCAGCAATCTTGTTAGCTGCTTTAAGATCCATAGTTCTTCTTTCAATAATTTTTTCAAGATTCAAACTAAGAAGAACCATTTTCTTTTTATTTTGCCAAATCAAAAACCCGCTTAATGTACCAACAAAAATTGGAGGTATCAAAGTTCGTGGAGTTATATCAATACCATTCATTATAGCGCTAGTAAAAAAAACAGCTAATAAAACACCAAGTCCAATCAGAATGTGTAAAAAAAGGCTAAATTTAAGATTTTCTGCTTGTTTTTTTGCTTTATCTATGATTTCGGTTTCTTTTAATCCTTCAATCTCCATAATTAATATTTGGAAATTATTGGTTTAAATAGTTTTCTCTAAGTTCATTTTTAAAATCAAAATCTTTTTATAATAATCCAATAACTCAATATGTTATGGCAGAAGAATTATGCAAAAACTGTTGGAGATATAAGACATTCAAGAATGAATGCCACTATTTCTGGAAAGACAAGATTGAATGCTCAATGTTCATGGAAGATGAACTTTCAGAACCAAGATATGAGACTCGATTGAAATGATCCAAAAATAATCATAAAAGATATTCTAAAATCTAAACTCATAAAAAGATATAAACGTTTCTTGATGGATGTAGAGCTTGATGGAAAAATAGTTACTGCACATTGTCCTAATAGTGGAAGCATGAAATCACTTATTGAAGAAGGAAACGTTGTTTACCTTACAAAGTCAGATAATCCTAATAGGAAACTTAAATACACTGCAGAAATAATGCAATTAAAAGATGGAACTCTTGCATGTATCAACACTCAATTACCAAACTATTTAGTTGAAGAAGGCATAAGAAAAGGAAAAATAAAAGAGATTTCTGGAGACATAAGAAGAGAAGTGAAATATGGTGAAGAGAATTCAAGAATAGATCTTCTAATAAATGATAATATTTTTGTCGAAGTAAAAAACGTGACATTAGCTGAAACCAATCTACCTAGTGTCGCTCAGTTTCCTGATGCAAAAACAACACGAGGAGCAAAACACTTAAGGGAATTATCTAAAGAAGCAAAAAAAGGAAACAAAGCATATAATTTTTATGTAGTTAACAGGACAGATTGTAAAACTTTCAAGATTGCAGAACATATTGATCCTGATTATGAAAAAGAATCCTTAACTGCCGCTAAAGCAGGAGTAAAAATATTAGTATATAATACACGAATAGAAATTAAAGATAATAATGTATTAATCGAAATAGATAAAAGATTAGATCAATATAAGTAAGCATTAGTAACATATTGTAAAGTCATACGATAAGTGTTAAAAAAACTAGCGTTGAACGCGATACAATTTCTCATAATCCTCATCCATTTATCCTTTTCATTATAATATTTTGGAATAATAACATTCTCTAATTTTGTATATAATGATTCGCTATCAGTAATATGATCTGATTCTTCCATGTGCTTGTAAGAATCTTTTCCAATGCTCCAACCAGTAACGTTTTCAACATGCCCTTCAACCCACCAACCATCAATAGTAGAGAATTGAGGAACTCCATTTATGCATGCCTTCATACCACTGGTGCCAGATGCTTCCAAAGGCAATTGAGGATTGTTTAGCCAAACATCAACTCCTGAAGTCATGAGTTTTCCAAGAGCCATATCATAATTCTCAAGATATATTATCTTGATATCATCATCACTTATCTCATTTGCAAGACTTATTATCTTCTTGATAGTATCTTTTCCTTGACCATCTTTAATATGAGCTTTTCCAGCATAAACTATCTGAATCTTACCTTTCTCTTTAGCAATCTTTTTCAATCTTTCAACATCACTAAGAATTAAATCAGGTCTTTTATACGCAGTGAACCTTCTAGCAAAACCAATAGTGAAAACTTCAGTAGAAAAATCTTTTTTGTACTTCTCATTTATATGTTCAATTAGTATCCTTTTATTTTTTTGATGTGCATCATATATCAATTTTTCAGGAATTTGCAAAGCAGACCTTAATGCATAAGGATCAAGGGTCCAACCAGGGATGTGCTCATCAAAAAGTTTTTTGAACTCATCAGTTGTCCAAGTGAATGTATGAATTCCATTAGTTATTGAATCAATCTTGAAATTAGGAAACATGTCACGGGTAACTTCTCCATGACGTTTAGCAACACCATTAACATACTTGCTCATATTCATAGCAAACAATGTCATGTTGAACTTATCACCATCACTTCCTTTATTAAGCATGAAATCTGGCATGTAACCATTCATCACACGTTTGAACATCTCCATATCAAACCTGTCATGACCTGCAGGAACAGGTGTGTGAGTTGTAAAAACACATCTTTTCTTCAAAGCTTCCATATCACAATGCTCCTCACCACATTTTTTATAAAGTTCCAAAGCAAGAAGTGCTGCATGGCCTTCATTCATATGGAATTTGTTCAGATTAACATAACCAAGCTCTTGAAGCATCCTAACTCCTCCAATACCAAGAACAATCTCTTGGCAAAGCCTGTAATACCTATCTCCTGAATAAAGGAATTGAGTAAGTGTCTTATCATAGTCGCTGTTACCTTCAACATTTGTATCAAGATAGATTACAGGAACTTCGTACCCTCTAGCACCTTTTATCATATATCTCCAAGCTCGAATCTTGATAACTCTATCTTCAATTATTATTGTTATCTAATTTGGAAGATGTTCTAAATATTTTTGAGGAAACCAATCATGATGCTCTTCAATCTGATTGCCTTCTTCATCAATTTTTTGATAGAAATATCCTTTTTCATTAAGCATAGTTATTCCAACACTAGGAACGCCGACATCAGCAAATGATTTTAATGTGTCGCCAGCAAGGATTCCAAGTCCGCCGCTGTATGTTGCGATGTCTGATTGAAGACCAACTTCCATACTGAAATAAGCTATTTTATCTTTTGCAGGAACATCCTCATTAGTGCTATGCATTATGGCCATAATGGTTATCTGGTTTTTCTTTACTTAAAAACTTTGTTTAATCATTCAAAAGTAAAAAATATTTTTAGAAATCATTCTTGATGTGGTTTTCAACGTCTTCGATCGTGTTAAAAATTATCTTTTCTTCACTATCTTCATCATCATTCACGCAAAAATCATCCATTCCATAATCTTTACATATTTCAGGCCGTCTATCATATATCTTGCATCTATAATCTTCACCAAGGTGCTCGCAAGGAGTCATGAATTCAACATGCCATTCATCTTCATCATTCACCCAAACCTTAATATTTTTATGAGACACATACCACTTAATATTTTCAAAATCAGAAATATTTTCAGGTTTATCTATTTCTATAGCTACATGCTTGCAGCATTCAGCTTTACAATTAGTACAATCCATAAAAAATTTTCAAAAAAGAAGTGGTTTATAAAATTTGGTTTTTATCCCCAACGCCATTTCCATTCTTCTTCAGTCTTTAATTTAGATATCCATATAAGTGCAATGACTGAAACGATGACTTCAAAATAGAATCTTCCTGGATCAATATTGATAAGAGTTTCACTTCTCCAAACCAAAAAAAGAAAAAACACTAAAACAACAGCCCAACCTTCCCAAGTTATAGGATATGCTCCATATCCATATCTTTTAGGTTTGAACCAATACTCGTTAAGCTTCATAGTAAACCTCTTAATCTTGTTCAACTTTTTTTTGGCATTCATCACACAAATAACGCTTTGATTCTTGCCTTTTAACAACAAATCTTTTCTTGCAAGTCCTACAGAACTTGACCATATTATATTCCACCATCTTATAATAATTTAACTTATCATTAATAAAAGCTTCTATAAAATCTATATTGTTTTAGGTGAAATAGTGATGGAAGCATTAAACTTTTTATTATTATAATCTATTACTTCAGTATCTTTTCCTTGTCCATCAGATTTTTCAAAAGAAAATTCTAAAATTAATTTTCCTGAATCATCAATACCTATAGTTAAAATTTTACTCACTTCAAAGTTGAATTCATAACCATTAGCTACCTCTCCATCTTTTCCTTGTGAAAAACTTTCATAATGCTCATATCCTTTAACTAAACTTTCAAAAGTTTCAATGAAATTTTTTTCATATTTTTCCCCTTCAACTTGGATAAAATCTACAACTTCTGAATCTTTACCTTCCCATTTATTTGATGAATATTCTACATTTGCACGATCTCCAATGATTTCAGATATAGATTTATACAGTATTTTTGTTGCTTCTACAGGTTCTTTATCAATTACTGAATACCAAAGATCATGATCAATTATTTTATATTCTCGAAGTAATTCAGTTATTTTTTTCACAGCTTCCTTTTTTGCTTGAGTATGCTCAAATCTAATAAGTCCTCCTCCTACTTTATTGTGATATTCATTCATAACCTCTTTCACATTCATTTCAGTATATATCTTATTTGTTAAAGAAAATATTTCATCCACTTTATTTTTAGGTATCAAAGCTGCGTTAGCAACTGATGTAAATATTGAAATTATCAAAACAGCACCGAAAGCAGATTTCGCAATCAGATCAAACATTGGCATTTTAGGAAATGATATTTTAGGAAGATCTAGTGAAAAATTTTTCTTAAAATGAATCTTATGCAATTTTTCTAATGAATTTGATTTTATAGCATCAGACAGATCAAGAAAAAAAGACATGATTTCTTTATCTGGATTTTTTGATATCGACACATAATGTGCATAAAGATTATTTGCTTGATCCTTGAATTTAGAGATGAAAATTTCTTCCAATTGAAAAGTTTTATTAGCTAAGTTATTATCTTTTAACCATATCTTAAATTTTTTCTTATCAAAATAGAATCTATTTGAAAACCATTTCTTTTCATTCAATAAACTTATAAGAATTGTATATTCATTAAGAGTATTTACAAAATTAATGATTAATTGATTATTAAAAAATGAAGCATCAATAGAGATATCTTTTTCATCTAGTATTATTTTTTTTCTTATTACTGGGATTGTTTCATGTATTCTTTTAATGTAGCTTAATGAAGAATTATATGATTTATCTTTTATAGCAGATTCTAAAAGATTTAAATCATTGCTTATTTGAGTTCTTAGTGCGACATTCAATTCTTGGTCGATATGGTAAAGAAAATCTTCTAATTTTTTTATTTTCAAACCACACTTTTTTAATTCTTGTTTTACTCTAAATTCCCATTCATTTCTAGTGATTTCTGATTTATTAGGATTAAAAGATTTAGTGATATTATCAAAATTATTTATTGTTTCATCAATTTGATTATAAATTTGATCGAATATTTTGTCAATTAATTTTTTTAGGCTTTCTTTTTTACTCATCTAGCTATAAAATCAATTAAATACTATATAAATTTATACTTGGTTTTTTAAAAGAAGGTAATATTTGGTAAAACATTAAATTTATTAAATGAAAGAAGAAGAAAGAGTGTTATGAACAGGATATTACAGATAATAATTTTCTTGATAGTTTTTCTATCAGTATATTTTATATTGAACTATTACACATTTTTTAGAATCTTAGGATTATTTGAAATCAAAAAAACATATATGGTTTATTCAATATTTATTTCATTATCATTATCCTATATTATTTCAAGCATATTGGTTAGAACTTTTCATAATTTCTTTACAAGATCATTATATACTCTTTCAAGCGTTTATATGGGTGTTTTGATCTTTGCATTTTCAACACTTCTAATCTATGAAATAATAAATCTGTTCTATAAATCAGATCCAAAAATAGCAGGCATAATAATATTAGTAATAGTTTTGTTTGTGTCTTTATATTCTATTATAAACTCATTAAAAACTGAGATTGTCGAAGTAGAGCTTGAAAATTTTGGCAAAGGGACAAAAATTGTCCAGTTATCTGATGTACACGTAGGGACAATGAAAAACTCGAAATACTTAACAGAATTAGTCGCAAAAGTAAACAATCTAAAACCTGATATTGTTCTAATAACAGGGGATTTAGTTGATGGTAGTGGACCATTATATTATGAATCATATCAACCGCTAGAAAAACTTAACGCAAAAACTTTTTTCATCCATGGAAATCATGAAACTTATGAAGGTTTACTAGAAGTTGAAAACATAATAAAAAAATTAAATATTACGTTATTAAAAAATGAAGTGGTTGAATATAGAGGTGTTCAAATAGCAGGTATAGAGTTTACTGAAAGAAAAGATTTAGTAAAATCTTCAATAGAAAATCTAAATGTTTCTGATATTAAACCTTCAGTTCTTATGACTCATGTCCCTTTAGGGTATGAAGAAGCAAGCAAGAAAGGATTCAATCTGATGCTAAGTGGTCACACCCATAACGGTCAGATATATCCATTTAATTTACTTGTACGAATAGCATTCAAGCACATAAAAGGAGCATATGATATTGGCGAAATGATGCATTATGTAAGTCCAGGAACAAGCACTTGGGGGCCACCGATGAGGCTTGGGTCAAAAAACGAGATAACAGTTTTCAATACTATTTGATATTATTTCTAGAATGCCCAACCAAGAAAGTGAAGTATTAATTCTATGATTAATCCAAAAACTCCGCCGACAGCAACAATTATTATACTCCAAAAATTGATAGGAATAGGATCACTCAAAAAAAGGTTAACACCATAAAGCGCAAAAAAACCAACAATTGAATTGATTATCAAAACAAAAACATTTTTTACAATGTAAAATAATAATATTACAAATAGTATAACTATTATTAATGAGATTATTTGTGTTATCATTTTATTTTTTTTCTTTTTAGTATTTTTAAGTTTATTCTTGAATAATATATTAATCAAAGTTCAAATTCTTCTACAAAGCCAATTATCATCTTATATTTTTCAAGATATTTAAAACCTTTATCTGTTAAGCTAATAAATTTTTTACCTTTTTTATCTATTATTTCTCTTATGAGTTCCTTATCTAAAAGTTCATGATAATACTCAGTAAATCTTTGGCTTGAAAGATTGCTATATCTAAGAAGAGGGGTCGGTTTAACGCTGTTATTTTTTTCAGAGATTATTCTTAATATGTCATGGATAACCTCTAATCTATCTCTCTTTTTTACCATCTTTCATTTGATTAATTTTTTAACTTTATAGAATATGAAACTAAATATTCCAACCGAAATAATATTTTGTAAGATTCTAAATTCTATAGGTATTGGTTTTTGAGGGCTTATCACTGCCATGTTCAATATCCAAAACGCGAAAAGCAAAACATATATCAAGAAAAGACTTGAGAATCTTTTTGATTTCCTATGCTTCTTATAGCTTAAAAATATTGCAATTATAAGCAGGATTGTCTGGCACCATATCAAAACAATGGAGCTTCTTGTAAAAAAGACAACGAGTGAAAGCATTGCTGCAATAATGTTTGCAACAATTATAAATCGCATCTTAAGATTCTTCCAAGTAGTACTAAATATCAAGGACAATATTGCCATTGTAGAAAGATAGCTCACAACAACAAGAACAATTGGCATCAAGAATAATTTTCTTATGTGAAAATCAAATGTCATTCTTGAAATATCAAATGCTGTAATCATGAATCTGAAAAAGTATGCGAGTCCAAAGAAAAGGAAAGTGTTTCTAAAAAAACCAATACCTTTATGCTTTGTCAGATCATATATTTCTTTAGTTCTAAAAAATATTAAAAGTGATAATATTATGATTATGGCAGAATAGATAAGTTCAACATAAAAAATTGTAGGGTCGTGGAAAATTGGTCTCATCATAATATATCACTAAAGTATTAATTTATTTAAATCTTTATAAAAATTAGATTAAAATATTTTTTTATGGAATTCTATTTTAATCTAAGCTTTAAAGACTTATTATAATTTGTATAGTTTATGTCTTTAAATAAAAAGTGGACTTAAAGTGTACATTTTTCCTTCTTTCTGCTTATAAAGAAAAATTGTTTTACATCCATTTAGACCCAAACGGGTTGGAGGTAAATACAATGAACGATAAAACAAAAAAAATATTCGCACTAGGATTTGCAAGCCTTGCAGTTCTAGGAGGAGCAACAGCAGCCGTAGCCTATAATGGAAATGGAATAGCAGACGGATCAATGAGTGAAGACTGTGACGGAACTGGTATAGGATCTCAAGATGGTCTAGGTATGGGTTCACAAGGAGAATTTAAAGGTCATGGTCCAATGTTTGAGCAAAACGATGAAGTGACTGCAGCAATAGAAGCAGAAGATTATGATGCATTCCTTGAAGCAACTGGAAACAGTAATATTGGAGAAGACCAGTTCAATAACATGGTTGAGATGCACAATCTTCATGAAGCAGTCGAAGAAGCGATTGAAGATGGCGATTATGAAGCTTGGCTTGAAGCAGTTTCACAAATGCCAAACGGAGAGAACATGGCAGAAGTTATAGAAGCAGAAGATTTTGACACCTTGATAGAGCTTCACAATACCCAAGAAAGATCAAGAGAACTAAGGGAAGAATTAGGTCTTGATGAAATTCGAGGAATGGGTGGACAAGGCAAAGGCAGACAAGGATCAAGAGGTATGGGAGGAATCTAAAACCTCTTTTTTTTATTTTTTAGAAAATGGAATGGATAGAAATAAAAGAAGATTTTGATGAAATTCATATTTTTAATGATAAAAGATGGACGTTTGGTCCATTTTCTTTATAAAGAAAAATTGAGTGAGTAATAATTATGAAACAAGAAGCATTACTTTCAATTGAAAATGTAGAAAAAACCTATAAGATGGGAAAGGCTGGCGATTTAACTGTGTTAAAAGGTATAAATCTACAAATATTTGAAGGTGAATTCGTAGCGATAACTGGACCAAGTGGAAGCGGAAAAAGTACGATGATGAATATAGTGGGTGCTCTTGACATTCCTTCAAAAGGTGTAGTATATCTTAACGGAAAGAATATTGCAAAAATGGGAGAGTCTTCACTTTCAAGATTTAGAGGTGAAACAATAGGTTTCATATTTCAACAGTTCAATTTAATCCCTACTCTTTCTGCTTTGGAAAATGTTATGCTTCCAATGGAATTCATAAATAATTCCAGTCAAAAAAAAACAAGAGATACTGCAAAAAATCTTCTTGATATGCTTGGTCTTGGAGACAGGATACATCATAGACCAAACGAGCTTTCTGGTGGTCAACAACAAAGAGTAGCGATTGCACGAAGCTTATCAAATGATCCAGAAATAATTCTTGCCGATGAACCAACTGGAAACCTTGACTCAAAAACAGGCAAATTTGTCATGGGATTCCTCCATGATTTGAATAAGAAAAAAGGAAAAACAGTCATACTCATAACTCATGATTTGCATTTGATAAAATATGCGGATAGAGTAATCTATCTTCAAGATGGAATTATAGTAAAAGATACTAATAAAGGTGATAAGAAATGAAAAAAATAAACGGTTTTATTCTGATATTGATTCTAGTAATTACAACAATAACTGTGAATGCTGAAATTTATGAACAGAATTTTACAAGTTCAAACAGTCTTATATCTATTGATGATGCAAGGCTAAGGGTGATAAGCTTAAGGTATGATCCTTACCCTGTGAACCCTGATGAATACTTTACAATCTGGATAAAGGCAGAAAATATAGGAAGTGATCAAGCAGAAAATGCTGTTTTCGAGCTTGTCCCAGAATATCCTTTTTACCTTGATTCAAATGAAGACGCGATAAGAGAATATGGTATATTACCTTCATATGAACCTGTAGTTCTAGAATATAAGGTTAGAGTTGATAAGGATGCAGTCGAAGGAGCAAACGATTTGACATTAAAATATAGTTCTGATGGTGAAACTTGGTTAGAAAAAGATTTCACTGTAACTGTTACTGATGCACAAACAGATTTCGATCTAGTGATACAAGAAGCATCAGACTCTGAAGTATCAATTGCTCTTGCAAACACTGGAGACAATGTTGCATATTCAGTGATAGTAAGGATACCTGAACAAGAAGATTATCAGACAACAGGAATTGATGGTCAGATGGTTGGAAATCTTGAAGATGGAGATTATACTCTTGTAGGTTTTGAGCTTGAGACTACCTCAAGAAATCCAGAAACTTTAGAAGTCCAAATAGATTACACTGATGAGATAGGTGAAAGAAGAACATTACTAAAAGATATTAAGTATGGAACAGATGGTGATCTTAATACTGAATTCAATTCAACAACCCTTCAAGGAGTTCCAGGATCGATGAGGGGTTCAGGACAATTCCAACAAACAACCTCAACCTCATATTATCAGCAATGGTGGTTTTGGGTAATAGTGTTAGGCGCTGTTTATGCTCTTTGGAAAACAACATCTTTTCTTCGAAAAAGAAAAGAGCTAAAAGAGATGGAAGAAGCAAAAAAACACAAGAAATAAATTTTAACTAGAGGCAAAAATGAGAATAAGTAAGGCTTTCGAACTCGCATGGAACATACTGGCACACAGCAAGCTAAGAAGCTGGCTGACTATAATAGGAATAGTTATAGGAATAGGTGCTGTAGTTTCAATAGTTTCAGTAAGCCAAGGCGCACAAGCAGATCTCGAATCACGTTTTGGGGATATGGGTGCTGATCTGATCACTGTAAGTCCGGGATTTTCTCAAGCGAGTAGTTTTAAAAGACCTCCTGGTGACTGGGATACTAGCTCATCAAATGATGATCAAGACCCCTTGACAAATAAGGATGTTTTAGCAATAAAATCATTATCAAACATAAAAGCTGTCATGGGAAAAGTATCAGCGAAAGGAGAAGTCAAATATCTTGGGGAATCCGGCGATGTATCCATGACCGGTGTAGATACTGAAGAATGGAAAACCATAAACACAAATGAGATAGAATATGGAAGAGACCTTGCTTCAAGCGATCTATATTCAGCAGTTATAGGTTATAGGATAGCAAACGAATTCTTTGATGATGAAATACAGGTAAACAGGCAAATAACAATAGAAGGAAAAATATTCAAGATTGTAGGAATCTACGCAGAAGGTGAAGATGATAACGCCATAGTTATTCCTATAGGTGCAACTTACATACTCGAAGATGTCGAAGAAGATGAATATGATTCAATAACTGTAAAAGTAAAAGATGAAGACATTGTAAACGAGACTCAAACTGCAATCGAAGATAAATTAATGCTAAGCAGAGGGATACTTAATGAAGAAGATAAGGATTTTAGTGTTTCAGCAAATATATCTTTACAGAACACTATGGCTTCAACCATGCAGACAATGTCAATATTTCTTGGAGCAATCGCTGCAATCTCCTTGATAGTCGGCGCTGTTGGTATATCAAACACAATGTTCACTTCAGTTCTTGAAAAAACTAAAGAGATAGGCATAATGAAAGCGACTGGCGCAAAGAATATAGATATATTATCAATATTTCTTATTAATTCCGCAATGATTGGTTTTGTTGGAGGAATCGGTGGAGTGATCGTTGGAGTCATGGGCTCAGGATATATAAGCGTTCTTGCAAGTGGCTCAAGCACTACGAGCGGACCAGGCGGAGGATTCACACGAATGTTCAGCAGCACTTCAATATCTTTAGAATTGTTATTATTTGCATTTCTATTTTCAATAGTTATAGGTGTGATAGCTGGAATAATTCCTGCTTACAGAGCAAGCAGGTTAAAACCTGTAGACGCACTACGTTACGAATAGAAATATAAAAAAATAAAAATATTTTTTTTTTTTAGGATTATGAGAATAAATCTCCTATTCCATCAATTATTTTTTCAGCTGTATCTTTTACAGTATCAACAACGTTTTTAGCTGTATCTGATGCTTGTTTAGCCATGTAATCAGTTAATTCATCAGTCATATCAAACTTTTCTTCAAATGGAATACTAATCACAAAAGGTGTTTCCATTATGATAACATTTCCTTTCAATACTAGATTTGTATCTTTTCCTAAAAGCATATCTTTAACTATATCAAAAGTGAATCCCCAACCAACCTCTTGCTCAATATTAAATTGGGTAGTTTTTCTAGCTGGAAGTTCAATATCTTTAACACTGTACTCTTTGGTATTATCTCCCAATGTTAATTTATAATCGACTCTTTTCGCTTTCAGGTCTAACATTGAAGGATTCTTTATCAACACATCAGCATCAACAGTGAAACCAGAAGAACTAAAGCTTCTTATATCTGTAATTTTCGTCTTTTCTATCGTTATGCTATTCACAGCATTAATATACAGTGCTATTGTAAATATTCCTGCAAGGACTAATATTAAAGGGATAAGCCAATACAAGAACTTGAATGATGTCTTTTTTCTTGACTTTTTGTTTGATTTTCTTTTTGCCATAAAAAACGAAAAAGATTCAATTATTAATAAATCTTTTTTAAGAAATTATTTAATAAAAAAAAGAAAAAAAGAATAAATTTATTCTGTTGAACAAACTCTTTCAAGCTTTACAAAGTCCCAAGCAGTACCATCACCCATTAAATGTTTGAAGTTAAGAGTATGATATCCTTCTGATAATTCAAAATCAAATTCATGTTCATACACTTCCCAACTATTATACCATCCAGAAACTGAGGTTCCAAGGATGATAGTTGTTGTACCTAAAGAAGACTCATCAACAAATACTTCTTTTTGTTCAGTTGCAGATTTTCCAGGACTCCAAGCAACAGTTAATTTGACATCTGAATTTTCATTATGATAAAATTCTACATCAAAATCTGTAGCATAGTTTTTTACAACATTTGAATTCCATGGAAAATTTGAATCTAATGATGTTCCAACTATAAATGGATTATCAAATTCGGGTAATGGTCCTCCACTAAGTCCATATCCTGGATAATTAAATTCATCCATAGGATTTTCCATTTGTGAAATTTCTTTATCTCCTATTTGCCATAAAGTTTCTTCAACACAAAAATTTTCTATTTCATATTCAAAATACATAGCCCAATTTTTATGTGTGAAATCGGTTCCATTTCCCCAAGCAGATTCATGTTGATAATAAGTAACATTCTGCAATTCTTCAACTTCATAAGAATATGTGCAATCATGTAATGCTTCAATTGCATTTAGATCATATCCATCAGCACCTGTTTTGCTTGTGAAGTCATTAATATCTGAAATATCTACAACTTTGATATATTTGATATCACTTATTCCTAATCCTGTGAGGTCAAAATAAGTTTGGGTATGGTCTGTATCTCCATGGTCTGTATTATCTGCTGTTCCTAAAAAAACCCAATTAATACCATCGCTACTAACACTCACATTTGCAATTTCTAAAGGATATGATGTTCCCCAAGTATCTTCAATAATTCTTATATCATCTCCCTCTCCATCAACTAAAGGGCATGTGAATCCCATAATATATTCACCACCAAATCCTAAACTGAAAAAGTCAGATGCTAAATGGTTAGAGTCGAAATTTAATGCTGCTGCAGGGTCAGATCTTATTTCGGCAACAGGATTTTCTTGATTATCTAATCCTTGATTTGTGGATACATTAATATCTCCATAGTGAGGGGCTGTTAATGTCTCATAATAAGTCACAGTAACATATTCTTCAACTTCATAAGGTAATCTTACTGTAGCATGAGCCGCGATATAGATTATATCTTCTTCTTCAACTCCAAAATCTTCTAATGCGAGAATATTTCCTGTAATTTTCCCTTTTTTATTGGTTTCCATCTCATATGAATCAATCTCATCTAAAGGAATTACATAAGAACTTTCACCTGAATAAGGAAATTTTCCTGGTGCTGTTGTTAATGTATCAGGATTTGTTTTACCAACATATAAATGTGTTTCCATCAATTCCCAATCTCCACTAGTTATGTATTCAACATAAAGGTTTTCACCATCATTGTTCACTTCAATATTTCCAGCATCAATAGTTTGACCTGCATAAAGCACTACTGCAGATGCAGAGTTCACTATCATTAAACTCATTAAAAATATTGAAACCAATATTATTTTTTTCATTTTCTCCACCTTCCAATGTGTTTTATTTTCACCAATTTTTTTTTATTTACTCAAAAGTGAAATCATAGTAATTTTTAATTATATAAATAATTTACTTTTAATCAACTTAATTTTTTAATAGTTAAGTAGAAATTTTAATAATTTAGAGAATCGCTTTTTATTTTATGAGGTTTTTATTATCTAATTATTAAATAATAAAAGTTATAAATAGGTTAAAGATAAGTTTTAATCAGGGTGTTATCATGAAAAGATTAAAGAAAATTAATTCAGAACAATCACAAGAAATCATTGACAAAGTATTAGAAGAAGTAAATCATTTACTAACAAAAGATGAAGAACATTTACATTTAGCAAGGCAGAAAAAACCAATTGGTAATATGCTTCCTTCAACAATAATAGTTACAAACAGAAGGATAATACATCATAAACCAACTCTTTTTGGTTTAACTTTTGAGGATTATAGGTGGGGTCAACTCCAAGATGTTCATATCAGTGAAAAATTGCTTGGCGCAGAATTAGTATTTACTTTTGCAGATAACACTGTACAAATAACACATCTTCCAAAGGATGCAGCAAAAAAAATTTATCAAATCGCTCAAGAAAGAGAAGAAGAATGGGTGGGTAAAAGAAGACAAAGAAATCTTGATGAAATGAGAGCAAAATCAGGCGCTGCAATGATAAATGTAGGAACTAATGATTCTGCAAAAGAAGAAAGCAAACCTGATATCAAATCTAAATTAAGAGAATTAAAAGAATTTCTTGAAGAAGGACTAATAACTGAAGAAGAATACAATTCTAAAAAAGAAGTATTGCTAAAAGATATATAATCTTTTTTTTTTTTAATTATTAGAAAATAATAGCCACGCGCGGATTCGAACCGCGGTCCACGGATATCCTCGAAAAGATTCACGTAGGTGTCCTTTGTCGCCAAAGTCCATGATGATTGGCCTCTACA
>PKTL01000060.1 GCA_002867475.1 Candidatus Woesearchaeota archaeon | reverse complement strand
CCTGATAATGATGAAGAATATGAATTTGGAATAAGAAATTTCACAGCAAGCGATTTAACGTATCTAGATATCGATTATGAAAATATAGAAGTAATAAGTGATGATGTACCTATATTATCTTCTTTCGCATCTCCTTTCCAATCTTTAGGTATCCCAACCTATGATTATTGGTCTAATATTATACAGATCACTTTCAAAAGCAATTATGGCGATTCAATAAATTTGACAAGCTTTGGTGGTTTCAACGGAACTTGCGGAAATGATTATGGATCAGTCGAAATAATAAATATAGGTAATAGAACAAGTCCTACAAATCTTACAGTATTAAATGAGGAAAATTTTACAATAGAATGGGAATGTGATGTTCCTGTATATTATTCAAAAAGTTTCTTTAATTCAACACTCTATTTTGAATATGTTACACCTTCTAGTTCAATAATCAATCATTCAGGTCAAGTATCAGGCACTGTTGACTCAACAGGTTTTATAGAGATAGAAAAATTCCCTGATGTTGGCGATCAATATAAAGTGCTTGACGCATTTGCACTTGATATAGTTTCAGATTATGCTGGTGAATATTATGTGGAATTTGATTATTCAGATTATGAATCTGAAATAGATGATATGTTAGATATTAAGATATTGGAATATGATTATGATTTTACAAATAATTCAATTGGAAGTCAAGTAAATTCTTATGATTCACTTATAATAAATACGACAACTAAAAAAGTATACATCCTAACTTCAGGATTCTCAGCATTCTTACTAGTTGAAGACAAGTATGAATCTGAAATCTGTGATGATGGAATTGATAATGATTTTGATGGAAAAATAGATTCAAGTGATTCAGATTGTGGTTCAACAACTACTAATACAGGAACCAATACTGGTGGTGGCGGCAGTGGTAGCTTTAGTTTGCCAGCAACTGAACCTGAAGAAACCTGTGGTGACGGAATACTAAATCAAGACGAAATTAATATTGACTGTGGAGGAATATGTGGTGGATACTGGTATGATGATTCTTGTAATATCGAACCCCAAGTTACAACCCCTACAACTGATCAACCAGTTGAAATCACACCTCCACCTTCAAACCCTGATGAAGGAGGATCAACTACAACTACGACAACAAGACCAACACAGACTATTAATGAAGAAAGTAGTTTTTCATTGATGAGTCTAGGAACTATCATAACAGGCATAATTATGGCTTTGATAATTGTTGGAATAAGTGCAATGCTATTGATGTATCGAAAGAATGAATCGGATGTTATGACAAATGACAATACCATGCCAGTTCAACCGCTTCAACCAGTCGTAGCTGCAACCGAGATGAACATAGTCCATGAAGAAAAACCACAAGAAGTACCTCTTGATACATATGAACAGGAAAAGATCGATGCAGAACCTGAAATAGATGATCAAAAGTTGATATTTTACATAACTGAAGCAATAAGAAAAGGTATAGCTCCAGGAAAGATAAAAACACATCTTTTAGATCAAGGATGGGATGAAGCCTTGGTAGATAAAGCATTTATCAAATATCAATCAAGAGCGAACTTGAGAATCTTAGCAGAATTCATACATAACACACATACTAAAGGACATAGTATTGAAAAGATCAAGAATCACTTACTTGATGCAAAATGGGCAGAACACTTCATAGAACTAGTTCTACATGACGTTCATGTTGCACATGAAGATGTAATGAAAGTGAAAACTTACATAAAGAACATGCTTGGAAAAGGATATGAAGTAAGCTTGATAAGGGAAAATTTACTTAATATTGGTTGGCCAAAGAGTGTAATAGATCCAATGTTTGCTGAAGAAAGCTAATCTTTTTATTCTTTTTTTTTCAATCATTAAAAAGCAAAACTATTAAATAAAAATCTTTTAACCTATTCTTTATGAGCAATATAAAAAAGATAGTTACAGATAAGAAAAGGAACTATTATGTAAAGGATGATTCTAAGGATTATCATTGTAAAGATGGAATGATAAGAAAAGAAGACCTAAAAGTTGGAACTGCAAAATCCAACAAAGATAAAGAATTCTATGTTTTTAACGCATCAAAAGTTGATCAGTTCAAAAATCTAAAGAGAGCTGCTCAAGTCATGGATCCAAAAGATCTAGGTATAATTTTATCAAACACGCTTGTTGATAAGGACTCAATAGTATTTGACTGTGGTAGTGGTACTGGAGCCGCAGCATGCTTTTTTGCAAGCTACGTAAAAAAAGTTTATAGTTTTGATGTGAGAGAAGATCATAAGAAAACCTTGGAAGAAAATGCTAAAAACTTAGGACTAAAAAATATAAGCACTTCAATAAAGAATATTTATGAGGATGATCTAGATGTAAAAGATAAATGTAATCTTTTCGTTCTTGATGTTCCAGAACCTGAAAAAGCAGTATTTAATGTCGATAAGAATCTTGAGATTGGTGGTTTTCTAGTTGCATATAATCCTTGCATAACCCAAAATAATAGGTTGGTTGATTCATTACCTGATAATTTCATGCATGTAAAAACGATTGAAATAATCGAGAGAGAATGGCATGCAGAAGGGAAAAAAGTAAGGCCACAAACAAAAGAATTCTCTCACACAGGATTTTTAACATTTGCAAGAAAGATAGGAAAATAATCTTTCTATAATCATAATTTTCTTATACTAAAATTACTAGTAATTTTGTATACAAAACTCTTTCAAAGTTTTCGTATGTCAAACATCAATTCTTCAATCTTTTTTAAGTTATATTTTATACTATCTGATTTTTTTCGAAGTTCTCCATTTCGAAAATCAAACTTTAAGAATTCTCCATAGATTTCGCTAACAACCTCATGAATTTTTTTGACTTCATCAAATTTCTTATCAATCGCTAAAAAAACAGCTTTACGCCCAAGTTCTCCAGTCAAATCACAGATTCCAAGAAGATAATTCTCGGTATCGACACCAACATCTTTTCTTGTTGGAATATTTCCAGTTTTGATATAAGAATAATATGTCAATCCTTCAACATATTCTTGAAGACCTGCTCCAAAAGCACCAATTGTTTCAAGATTACTATCTTTTTTTATCTCAGCTTTAATAGAATCAATGATTTCTTTTGCGTCATCAAGATTCTTTTTCGCATAGTTCAAGTCATTTCTATGAACATTATATACTGCTTGTTTTGAAAGTTTTAATATGTCTCTGCTTTTTTTGATGACTTCTTCACGTTTTGCATCAAAACTAGTCAATTCTGACGCCATCTTGTTGAACTCTTTCTTATTGATCATAATATTGAATAAGAAAATGTTGTATATAAAGCTTTAGTTAGTCGGCACTCTTAAATAAAACAAGGTAAAAATAGTAAATATGGATGAAGAAGTATATTCAATATTGGACGAAGCAAGAAGTGCGCTTGGACATTATTGCATGACTGAATGCAATGCATATTGTTGCAAGAAAGAAGCCATAACTTTGACAAAAAAAGAAGCAGAACTCTTTAAAGGGTCAGACCAAGTGGTAGAAAAGGAAGATTTTCAGATTCTGATAGCAAATCCTTGTCCAAAACTAAAGGATAATAAGTGTACAATCTACAGTAAAAGACCGAATGCTTGCAGGGAATTTCCAATATTCAAAAAAGACAACGAGATATTTCTAGCAAATCTTTGTCCAGGCATAATGAACAAGAAGATATATCTTCAGACAAGAAAACTGGTTGAACTTGGATACAAGTTTAAGACAGATTTCATTTTGGTCAAAATAGATAACTAACCTATTTCATCTTGTTTCACTCGATTTTCATCTGGCCGTACCTACAATAACTTTTATAGTTATTATAGTTACAGTAGGCACAGACGCTTAGTTATCTAAAGATTTATATATAAAAGTAAATATTCTATTTGGTAATATGGAAATTCGAAATGTTCAACGAACTGGAAACATGCATTATGTATATCTTCCAACAAATTGGTGCAAGAAACACAACATAAATTCAGACTCTAAAATTTTTCTAGAAACATTAAGCGATGGGAAACTAGTTCTCACTGCAGAAAGCAAAGAAAAAGAAAAAAAACATATCGAACTTAAGGTAAATGAGGAAGATAGCGAGATAATCCATAAATTAATAGTTGCAAGCTACATAAACCCTCTTGCAAGCTTCAAAATAACACTCGATAAAGAGATGAATATCGGCAAGCTTCTCGACCAAAAAAAGCTCATAAGCATCGAAAGCGTGGAGTTAGACGGTAAAACTATAACTTGTGAATCCAATATAATGGTTTCAGATCCAAAAGCCATATTGAAAACCATGGTCAACAAGATCAAAAACCTGATAATAATCCTAAAAGATAACTACAATAAAGAGCTTGTAGAAAGGTATGAAGAAGAGATAGACAGATCAAAACTTCTTATAGATAAGGCAGTAATCGCTTTTTTTACCAATAATCAAACCTTCAATCAAAAACCAATTGAACTATATTATATAAGCATCCTTGTAAAGGATTTGGAGAGGATGGTCGATCACCTGATACAATTAGGCCCAAAAGATAACAATTTTTTCGAGGAAGTTCAAGAACCAATAAACATACTCAAGAAATTACTCGATGAACCAAGCGAATTAACACATGAGAACGCTATAGATTTTGCAAAATCCACCTTAAAAATTAAGGAATCTAAGCAAGGAACAGAAAACTCATATCTAAAAGAAAGAATACGGCAATTATTGATAAACAATAGTGAAGTTATTCTCGATTGGGCAATAACAGGGATGATTGACGATTGATATAAATTTCTAGTATAACTAAATAGTATCTATAGACTATTTAGCATATGTTTTTAATAAACTCCCATGTCCGAAAACATATTATAATTATAATAGGCGAAAAATATGGACGACGTATTAAAGAAAATAAAAGATGCTGAAAACAAGGCAGAAGAGAAGATTCTAAAAGCAAAAAAGGATTCTGAAAAATTAGTTGCTGAAAGCTATAAGACAGCAGAAAAACAAAAAGAAGAACTAATTCTAAAACTTAACAAGGAATCAGATGCACAAGTAAAAAAAGCGACAAAAGAATTCGGAAAAGAAACAGATGAGGTAAACACTAAAGCAAAATCAGATGTTTCAAAGATACAAAAAAATGCGTATGCAAAGATTCCAAAAGCAGCTGAAGAGATCGTAAATATATTTGAGAAGCAAATATAAGATAATAACATAAAAGTAAGCATATAATGATATAGGGACAAAGAAAAAATGTATCCAACACAAATGACCAAGCTCACAATCATTGGGCCAAAAACAAAGATGGAAAGCGTAGTGGAATCACTATATGCACAAAACAT
>PKTL01000058.1 GCA_002867475.1 Candidatus Woesearchaeota archaeon | reverse complement strand
CATTTCCTCAGGATTCTCGAGAACAGTTTCCATAAATATATTGATTCCTATACTGGTATATAAATATATTCTTTTTTTGATAGTAATCTTTAAACTTTTAATTTAAGAAAAGTGGGCCCGGCCGGAATTTCGATGAAGTTGAATGTTGAAGTCACAGCTTCATTCTCGAACCGGCGATCAATGCCTAACTTAAGACTGAAAAGTCTTTGTAAGGGCACTGTCATAGCCACTAGACCACGAGCCCAATTAATTATTTAGGATTTATGCTTGATTTATATATTTTTCTATCGAAAAATTATACTCAGAGCATAAGCTCTGTCTGTATAAAGTTTTCTCTTGAAAACTTATATTCGAAGCCTATTGACTTTGTTTGTAAATAGTTTTCTATGCTATTTGCCTGACAATTACATAATATTTTTAAACTAGTCATTTTATCATTTCTTTATGATCTGCATAATAGCATTGGTGGTATTTAGTATTTTAGCAATATTTAGCGCAAAATACCGTCCAGTTGCAGCTGAAGCATTCGATTGCGTATTTCGAAGAGTAACACTTAGAAAATGTTCAAGCGGACTTGATAAAAGACTAAAAAGTCAGATAACTGGAAAATTGATGCGAAAAAGTCCAAAAACTGGAAAATTCATATACAAACATTTTGAATTTATAAGCTGGATATTTACTATAATTTTAATACTTAGCATAATACAAAGCGGAATCAGCGTCTACAATTTTGTAGCATATGGTAATTGCAATGGTAAAGAAAGCGATGAATTCTGTATCTTTGATCCTCTTGGAACAAGAAGTGAAAATCCTTTATTAGGTGGTGAAGGGAGTTCTGAACCTATTCAATGTACTGTTGAAGGATTAACTCCAAATTCGGATATATTATTGCCGCCTCCAATAGGTGAATCGGCAAGTTTTGGAAATAAGGATTCAAAAATAAAAATAATTGAATTTGGATGTTATCTTTGTGACTTCACAAGAGAATCAGAAGATGTGTATAATGAGATAAGGATAGATTACGCAGAAAAAGTTGAATTTGTTTACAAAAATTTCCCTCTTCCAACACACCCAACAAGTTATAATGCATCTTTAGTTGCGGAATGTGTTAGGCTAGTGGATGAAGATGCTTACTGGGATTATCATGAAATGCTTTTTGAAACAAGAATTTTTACAAATGGGAATTATTTAGAATTAGCATCAACACTTGTCGATGAAAATGTTGTTAGGGAATGTTTTGTAAATAATAAATCAAAAGAGATCGTTGAAAATCATATAAGTGAAGGTGAGATTTCAGGAATCTATGGAACACCAACAGTTTTTATAGGGGATGAAGTTTTGGTTGGTCCAAAAACCTATAATGAAGTAAAAAAAATAATAGAAAAAATGATTGATTAATCACAGCCTTCACATTTCTGCATTTTACTATATTCGCAAGTTGCACACCACTTTTTCTTATCACACTGTTTATCTTCGCTGCTAGAGATTATATATCCGCTATCCATATCTAATATTGGAAGGGTCATTCTCTTTTTTATATTGTTCTTATCAAGTTTTATGCATTTATCAAGAACACAATCTATGGTGGAATAATTAGTAACACCAAAAAGAAGACCTATATCAAATTCTCCATAAGTGTCCATAATATCTATGATCTTATCGCAGTTATGCACTTGTTTCATAAGCTCTTTCTTATTGACTACAGAAAGATATACCCAATAATATTTTAGCTTGCAATTCTTGACATTTCTCATGCATCCTATCTTTATTCTTTCATCTTTTAGAAGCTTATCAAATCTTTTCTTTATCGCGACATGACTTATACCAACCTGTTCAGCTATTTCTCTAAATGATACTCTTCCATCTCTACTGACATTTTTAATTATAACTTTATCAATTTTATCCATAGTTTAAATTATTCACTAATTATATATAAACCTTTAGCTTTTAAAACTTCAAATTTAAAATTGTTAAATATTAAACATTCGGTTTTATATGAAAACATTTAAATACTCTTATTTTAGGTTAAATATTAACTTTTTTATTAAAAAGTCTGAGGTGCATTAAATGAAATTATTGAATAAATTGCTTATATTAATATTCATATTTGTATTGGTTCCTTCTTTGATAATAGGATATATAGCAAATAATGAAGCTAAAGAGAATATACTATTACAGACAGAATCTACTTTAAATTTGCAAAGACAAGAAGTGTTTGCTCAAAGTACAATATATACGGATGTTGTTGATGCTATGCATTCATATGCAGCAACAAATATTGATACAAACATGAAAGTTGCAAGAGATAAATTTAAATCACTTTGTGGTGAGACTGCAGAGGTAGAAGGTGAAACTCTTATATGTGAAAGTGGAATAAAGCTTAATGACCTTGAAAATAGTGATAACTTGGTACAAGAAGTTACAAAATTGGCTAGGGGCGGATCCTCAATCTTTGTGAAGATAAGTGATACAGAAGCAAAAAAGATATCTACTACTGTAAAAACAGGTTTTTATGCATATGGGAATATAATGAGCGATAGCATGTTTCAGACAACAATAACTGATGGTGAAACTTTCAATGACTATGTCAAGACAAATGGAATATATAAGACAAGATATTGTGACCCCATAAGTAATTCAGTGGGTGAAGTCGTTGGCGCATTATGTGTTGGAATAGCTGAAACAGATGTTACAAATAATCTAAAAGAAAAACTTGATTCTGTCGAATTTGGAACTAGCGGGCAAATATATGTCGTAGGAAATCTTAAAGATGTTCATGAAGGCAAATTTTTAGTCCATAACACTTTAGAAGGTGAAGACGGATTAGAATTTGATTATATCTATCAAATATTGGATGAGAAAAACGGAATAATTGAATATGAGTTTGAAGGTATTGAAAAAGTTGCATCATTTACATATTATGAACCTTATGAATGGATAGTCGTTGCTGAAGTTGATAAGATAGCTCCTTGTGCATCTGTAGATGCTGTTAGAAATACTATCCTCATGGCAGGTTTATTCTCATTAATATTGGCTATTGTATTAAGTGCGATTTTTGCAAATAAATTTTTAGTTAATCCAATTAAAAAATTAACAGATGCTGGAAACAAGATTGCATCAGGTGAGATGGATACAGAATTACCTGCTATAGAAACTAAAGATGAAATACAAGATTTAAGCATGGCAATTACTATGCTTGTTGGAGCATTAAAATTTCTTAAATCTAATCAAGAAAAGGAAAAGCCAAAAGCAAAATCAAAAGCAAAAAAGAAATGAAGTCTAAAGACTTCATGCTTAATTTTTTTGAATTTAATTAAATAATTTTTTATTTTTTTATTCATAAACTATAAAAATACATTAATTCTAAAATCTTATATGAACATAAGAAAAATAAGAGAAGATTTCTCAATACTTCAAAAAGATTCAAAAAATCCTTTGATATATTTTGATAACGCTTGTATGACTCTTAGACCAAGACAAGTAATAGAATCAATCAATGAATATTATGAAGAATATCCTGTATGTGCTCTTAGAAGCCATCATAAGCTTTCAAGATTGGCAACAGAAAAAGTGGATGTTGCAAGAAAAGAAGTGCAGAAATTTATCTCTGCAAAAAAAAGAAATGAAGTAATATTCACAAAAAATACCACGGAAGGTATAAATTTGATAGCAAATACTCTCAATCTAAAAGGGGGAACAATATTGACCCATGATAAAGAGCATAATAGTAATCATGTAAAATGGGTTGATATGGTAAATAAGGGAATAATCAAACATAAGATTGTTGATACTAATGAAGATGGAACTTTTAATCTTGAAAATTTTGAAAATAAGATTGATAAAGACGTAAAGCTTGTATCTATGGGTCATATATCAAATCTTGATGGTGTAGAGATACCTTTGAAAGAGATAATAAAGATAACTCATGATAATGGGGCAAAGATACTTGTGGATGCGGCACAAAGTGTTCCCCATAAGGAAATTAACGTAAAGAAATTAGGAGTTGACTTTTTAGCTTTTAGTGGACATAAGATGCTTGGACCAACAGGAACAGGCGTTCTTTATGTAAATGAAAAGAACTATGAAGAAATGGAAGGCTTCGTTCTTGGTGGTGAAACAGTAAAAGATGCTAAATATGGAAGTTTTGAATATGAAGAACCACCCATGAAATATGAAGCAGGGCTTCAAGATTATTCAGGTCAGATTGGACTGGCAGCTGCTTCAAGATATCTATCAAGAATAGGGATGAAAAGCATTGCAAAACAGGAAGAAAAAATAAACAAGATAATTACAGAAGGATTAATAGATTCTGTTGAATTAATAGGTCCAAAAGACCACAAGCTTAGAAGTGGTATATTCAATTTCAATATTAAAAATATGGATCCTCATATCATTGCTGGAATGCTTGATTCTTCAAGAAATATAGCAGTTCGAAGTGGTGCTCACTGTGTTCATTCATGGTTCAATAAGTTGCATCTTCAGGGAAGTGTTAGAGCAAGCACTTATTTCTATAATACTGAAGAGGAAGCGGAGATCTTTTCTAACGAAGTAAAAAAATTGATTGAATTGAATAAATAATCACTGGACACAAGACATTTGATTGTGAGATTTTTAAATATTCCAAAATGAGTTAATGTATGAATATTGTAAAAATTAAAAAATTCAAACTATGTCCTGATTTAGCCTATTTAACAGGAGTAATAATTGGTGACGGGCATTTAGCAAACGCTACTAAATCAAAAAATGATAAATCAGCAGATTATAAAATTGTGGTAGATATTTCGGATAAAGATTATTCAAAATATTTAACAAATTTGATATTAAAATTTATTAAAACTAAATCAAGACCTAAAGAAATAAATCAATCATCTAATCGGAAGAAAAGATATTGCATGCAATTCAGAAACAAATCATTATTTTATTTTTTTACAATAGATATGGAAATACCTAAAGGAAAAAAGAGCGATATTGTTAAAGTTCCAACAGCGATAATAAATTCAGATTCAAATATCAGACTAAATTTTTTAGCAGGATTGTTCGATACTGATGGAGGTTTTAGAGGAGGCACATTAGGGTTTACTAGTGCAAGCAAAAAACTTATATTAGATATATCTGTTCTTTTAAATGAATTAAAGATTAGGCATATGTGTGAGTCTTGGATTAATAAAAATTATAATAAGCAGTTTTATGGGATCAGAATCAAGAAAAATCAAATAGATAAGTTTTTAAATACGGTCCCATTTCGAAATTTTGAAAAACGACGAAGAATTCTGAATCGTTTTTTATGAGGAGGTGCCGGAGTGGTCAAACGGGACAGAATCAATACATGAAT
>PKTL01000080.1 GCA_002867475.1 Candidatus Woesearchaeota archaeon | reverse complement strand
CGTTTCGATTTTTTTGGTTTTTTTATTTTTCAATAGATTTCTCAACTCTTTTTCAAAGCTTGTAAGATCAGTAAATTCCCTGTATACTGATGCAAATCTTACGTATGCAATCTCATCCAGGTCTTTTAGCTTATCTATAATCTTTTCGCCTATTTCTGTTGTTGTTATCTCATGCTTTCCTTCGTTTCTAAAATCAGTTTCGATCTCATCTGCTAACGCATGAATCTCATCAAGAGACACTGGTCTTTTTTCGCATGATTTTATAACACCATTTAGGATCTTGTCTTTGTTGAATTGTTGTCTTAAGCCGTCTTTTTTTACAACTATAAGGTTTGTCAGTTCAACTTTTTCGTATGTTGTGAATCTTTTTTGACATGAAAGGCATTCTCTTC
Organism: Candidatus Woesearchaeota archaeon; assembly: GCA_002867475.1. Classification (GTDB taxonomy): domain Archaea; phylum Nanobdellota; class Nanobdellia; order Woesearchaeales; family BM511; genus BM511. The sequence continues at coordinate 32,503 of PKTL01000080.1, read as the reverse complement.
TTCTCCTTGTTTGCTCCTCGTTTTCAGTCTCTCTTTTATCTATAACTTTTGTCTCTGTTGAGGTACAGAATGGGCATTTCATCTTTGTATCACCCAAAGATGAAGCCTAAATTCTTGGAAAGAATTTTTTTGTTTCATATTAATTCACCGTTTTTTGTGTAAAACACAATCTGTTGTGGTCAATTTAGAAATCGAACCACAATATCTAGTATCCATTTTGAAAATGATGCTTTATATATATTGTTATTTTGCATAATGTATTAAACCAATATATACACCGAAAACTATGTTTTTTAACACCCAAATTATTAGTGTTTTTTTATAAAAGAATTAAAAAAATCTAAGAATAACATTTTTGGTTTCCTGAAATATTGCATAAATTTGAAAGACAATCACTTGCTTCATCACAAATTCCAAAACCATCATTTAATTTGGCATAACATAAATTTACTGAACCTGAAAAATCACATCTTTCAGATATGCAATCAGAGTTAGAATCACATCTATCACCATTCTCCCCATTATGGCATTCAGTTTGAGAACAATAATAACCAGTTATGCAGTCACCATCATCAACACATCCAAGAAATATTCCTGTAACAGTTTTTGTGCATTGAGTAGAATCTTTACATGCGTATCCATTAGCTGTATCGCATTCAATTCTAGTATCTTCTATACATGCTGCACCAGAACCATCATCAGGTGTTGAAAAAGATTCGTTACATTTCCCTCCATTTCTTTGAAAATAATCAGTTCCAGAACCAAAGCACCCAGCAGAATAAGTTGTAGAACAATCATAAGGTGCAAAATTGTAAGGTTGTTTTAATGAATTAGCCGGATACACACATGCCGCTTCCATCAATTTTCCTGTTGATGAATCACAATAATCATATTGGATATAAGAATCAAAACCTTGACATGTACCCCCACTACAAGCTCGTGTAATCTCTCCAGTAACATACCCTCCAGTAATATAATCTTTTTGCACAAAAGATGTTGGAGGGTTACTACCTTCATTGTCAGTGCAACTATTTACATCATAGCATGGATCACATTGGGTGTTTACTTTGCATCCAAAACTTCCACATGTAGCCATACAAGAAAATTTATCACCAGAAACACTATAATCCCCACCATTGCCTGATTCAGTACATTTAAAATTTAAATTACACAGATTACTATCCGAATAAGAATCGCCGTTTGCATTCGCTTCTAGTTGCTCAAAAGTTACACCATTATAAAAAACACAAGATAAAGACCCATAAGAAGGGCTATCAAAAATATCCATTGGAGGCCCACTACACCTAGCAGTCTCTCCAACACCCAAATCATCATCACAAGGTTCTACTATAAATTCATCATAAATATCACCTGTGCAAGTATTGCCTCGATCCCCCGTGCAAGACCTATTGAATGTTCTAATAAAAACATCATTATCTTGTCCTCCGCCAGGCACATAATGTGTTGGAGCTGTTTCAGTTGTTTCCACATAAAACTCCCTTAATTCTTCATCTGTAAAAGCCACATATGCTCCTGATTGAACCTTATTAAAACATACATAATCATCTTCAGCTATTTCCCAAAAACTAGCATTTTTAGGATCTGTATCATTCACTAGACAACAAGTATGATCTGCTTGGAAAGGATCATCTATATATGTTGTTATGTTGTGATAAGGGAACGGGTCTGCAGAAGGGTTTCTGTGAGGCAAGCATTCTTTAACTTCGAAAGTGAAATTATCTTTTCCTGCAGCAACACCATTGCTTGCTTCTATCAAAAATTCATGGATTCCAAGTATAAATAATCTATAATCGTCAGAAGTTAAATCTCCTATAGTCTTTATGTCAGGGTATGTTTCTTCTAACAACATAGGAAGCCTAAAATAAACATCATCAGTAGTATAGTTCCAAGATTCATTTACATCCTTAAACCAAAAATCATTCAATGACGCCATGTAAGCGCTTGATTGCGAAGTGTTTATTGTAAAAAAATCTTCAATTGAAGCATATGTATTGTTTATATCCTCATAAAGATTATCTAATTCAGCAACTACTGTTGGAACATCCAAAACTAATATATATACATCTTGCCAATCGCTTAATGCTCCATCAAACACTTCTATTGTTACTTTATGCAACCCAACATCTGCATCTGTGGGCGAATAACTAGCATTTTGATAAGATAATTGATATTGGTTTGATTTTGTCCAATCTTGAGGATTGCTATTAGGAATCATTCGTTCACAATCGAGCAATTCTTCAATATGACCATTTGAACATGTTGCTCCTCCTGCTTGAAAAAAACAATTTATGTCAAAATTTGTTGCATAATCTTCTCTCCAACCTCTATAATAATATGTTAGGTTATCTTCATCAGGATCATATCCTTTAGGTGTAAACCAAATCTCATTTCCGATTCCTGGAAATGTTACTATATCATAGCAAGCCATATCTACCCTTGATAAATATTCATTTTCAATATATTCTAATGCAGGTCTCCTATTTTGTATAAGTGTTCTAAAAGTGAAATTACCCTCACCTATTAAAGATTTAGAATCAGTAAGTTCATATAGATCTTTTTCAAGACCTAAATTATATAAATATGAAGAAAATGATGGATCCCACCCCATTGAAAATCTTTCAATATTGGTCCTATTAGTCTTATCAAATGAAAACTTGATAGAATCATCTCGAAGTACAGAATATAAGTGGTTCCAAATCTTTTTTATTCTTATGGGGAGCTTTATTGAGAATTCATTCATCACTAATCTTGATTTGCCTTTAAGACCAATATTTATATTAAATTTTATATCTATATCGACATTATTATCTCCAAAAAGAATATCTGTTTTTACAGCGTTATCTATTTCAAACCCATCAAGGCCACCAAGAGCTTCTATCCCTTTTTCAGTACATTCCTTTAATTTATTATTCATATAGTATTCTAATTGTTCTTGGATTGATTCTTCTCCAAGACTTCTGTTTGCATAAACCTTACAACCTAAAATAATATTATCTTTGCTATTATTATAGTTTCTTCCATCATAATAGCATAATTTTGGCATATTCACATCACCTAAATAAAAGATATATGCATCTTTTCCATTTGCACCCATTATATGATATGAATCTGAATAGTATCTGAATTCTGAAAGGTTACCTGCTTCAGGATTTGTTGGATATATGGGAGGTGGAGGTGAGATATAAGTATTATTTTTTGTTATGTTATAATATATTGAATAAGTAAGATTTGCTCCTTTCACAAGCTCATACATATTCTTGTTTGCAAAATTATCATACATCAATCGCGTGCGACCCCCTTGATAATCATAGATGTATCCTCCTTGTTCACCAATATAGAGAAACGCGTCATTAGCTATGTCTTCCATACAAAAATTCATGTAATTTTTTATGTTTTCCTGCTCAAAATTTGTTACTATCTGACTTTCTAGGTTTGATAACAATTCTTCTTTTTTTGAATTATTAGCTGATAATAGGATAAAAAATAGCATCACCATCATTCCAATAATTATGAAGAATGTCACCTGTCCCTTTTTTTTCATAGGATTTGATTTGGTTTGTTCTTATTTAAATATTATGGATGCGTAGCTTACAGAATTTTTTACGTCTCCACTTATTTCTGCACTTGTATAGAACATTTCAAGCGTTGCTTTGTATTCTTTTAGTGTTTGCATAAGGATTATGATTGGTATAATTCCACAGATTGTGCTTTGTGTTTCGTCGATGTGGTCTAATAATTCTTTTAATTGATTGTTTTTTATGTATTCTATGGATTTTTTATCCATCTCTTTTATCCTTTTTTGTGGTTCGCCTTCAAAAGGAATATAACCATATGCTCGTCCGTAATGTGTGAAGTCACTTGATACTATTATCACTGCATCTTCATCTTCTAATATTTTTTTAAGATTATTTGCAAATTCTGTTATCTTTAAGTCTTCGCTTATAGTTATTGGCACTATCTGCAATTCTTTCATCTTATCTTTCGAGATAAATTGCAAAAAAGGTAGCTGAACTTCGATTGAATGCTCATTATTATGGCAGGATTCATCAATCTTTAATCCTGTTGTTTCATGTATTTTTCTTGTTAAATCTTTATTGTTTTTTATGATTCCAAAGGGTGTTTTCCAGTCTTCTAAAGATAGTGAGGATCCGGTTCCTTGATGGTTTGGACCGAGAAGTATGTATGTTTTTGGAAAGTGTGATTCTGCTATAGCTTGATATGCCCACGCTGCGCATTGACCACTGTAAACGTATCCTGCGTGTGGAGCAATAATCGCTCTTATTTTCTTACTTTCATCTCGATTTGCTGGCAGGTCTCCTGGACCTAGCTTTCCTGTAAAACATTCTTTTAGTTCTGTTTCTAGTTTTGCGAAGTCTTCCTTGTAGAATCTGCCTGCTTGTATTGGTTGTCTTGCCATCTTATAATTATTAAAGAATTGGTTGTTTATAATTGTTTGTTAAAAATAAGTTATGATTAAGAATTATGATAAAAATATTGAAATAAAAACACTAAAAGTACATTTGTACTTTTGTGCCTCAAAAGAGTAGGACTCTTTTAAGGAAAAAAAAAGAAATGCCTAATTATTTAGGTATTCCACTTACTGAACCACTATGAGTTTTAGCTAAACCTGAAGGAGTAGTATACCCAAAGCTTAAATCAGATTCAAATCTTTCATTAGCAGTTAAATCTCCGCAAGTCCATTGCAAAATAAATGATTCACCATTACTAACATTCATATCACCTGAAGGATCTGCACCCTCAACTAAATAAAGTTCAAAACCTGTAGGTGTATCACATGGACCAGTTCCATCATAAACACTTTCATCTATAACTACTGTTTTTCCCAAGTTATTTGATAATGCTACTTGAACAATTCCGTCTGTTGCAGTTATTGCTGCTGATTCCGATGATGGGAATGGAGCTGAAAACGTTGTTTTCTCTGGCACTAACTTATCTGGACTTAATACTCCAAAATATGCTAACGCACCTATTGCTGCTAGAACTACTAGAATTGCCCAACCATAAGTCATTAGGAATTCCATAGCTGCTTGACCTTTTCTTCTAAACATTTTTTTGACACCTCATGTTTAATTTTTTATTATTTTTTAGTACTCTTATGAGTAGTATGTTTTATTTACTCGTTCAGATACTATATAAATGTTACTATTTTGTATACTGGTTGGTTTTTTTGTATATTTATTAAAATAATCCACCAAGCATTATATCGAGTAACTTAGTCGCTATCAAATATATGACTATATTAGTTACAACGAAAGCAGGAATATAATTCAAACCTTCCTTGATGTTTCCTTTCTTGATTATACTGATTATCATAGCACTGAAAACACTAGTCATAGATAATGTAAATATTGCAAAAACATTATAATCTGCAACAGAGATTGCGCTTGCATCAAAACTAAAACCTGCACCTGTACCTTCAAAATTGATCCCACCCATAATACTTTTTATTATGATAAGAAGCTGTTTTGAAAGAGCGAAAAGAAATGGTGCTGCAGCAACTGTTGCAAAGCTTATGAAGATAACATAAGTTGTCACATTTGCCGCCATCTCTTTTTTAAAAGTTCTAGTGTTTTGAATATCTAGCGCTATCTTATTAATTATATCTGCTATCTTCCCACCACTATCGACACCTTCTAACAAGAGGTTGATGGATCTTTGAAGTACAAGAGAATCATATTTTTTTGTGAATTCAAGTAAAGCCTCTTTCAATTCATCACCTACAAGAGTTCTTTTAGCAACTTCTTCTATTTCTTTTGCAAGAATTCCGAATCTTGGTCTAACCGCATAACATAATGCTTGATCTATAGGCATACCCGCATTTATATTTGAACTTGTAAGCATCAAGAAATCAGGAAGTACCTCTTCTATATCAAGACGCCTTTTAAATATCCTCAAATCAACAAAGAAATAGAAAAGTATCCATAATCCAAGAATTATTGCAAATAAAAGCACAGTCCACACACCGATCAAGGTAGGCAATAATTCTAAAAAACTATCACCCCTATAATAGCCTGTATAGAACAAATAAATAGTTATCAATATATTAACAAATATTCCTGCACGGACTATCATTTTGGATACTTTTGTTTCGTCATCAATACTGTATCCTGCTTTTTCAAGATAGTTCTTCAGATTTTTCAATCTATGATATTTGGAAATCTTTATTTTTTTCTTGTCTTTTTTTTTGACAAAAGGATTTTTTATCTCGTAATCCTTTTTTATCTTATTAAACGTGTTTGTCTTAAATTCAGGAATAGCATCAGCAGTCTTTTTTGTGGAAGTATGCTTTTTAGATGGAACTGATTTCTTTGAAATATTTTTTGCTGCTTTTTTTTCTTTTACTATCTTATAAGTCCACCGCAGGTCTTGAAGATTTTACCATTGCAATAAACATGAATTGCATGAATCCTAAAAATAAAGATATGGATAAAAGCACAGGTAAAGATAATTGCAATCCTAAAAATGTTGATAACACCACAAGCATTGTCATTCCAAGACTTGGAACTATTACTGCTATCATCATATAGAACATTGCAAGAGGATTAAGTTTTCGCCCATATTCCTTGACTTCTATGGTTTGCTCTCTTATTATCTGCTCTATTACTGAATTCAAAGAATTGCCAATATTTGATCCCGTCTTTAAACTATTTAGTATCTGCCAAAGGATCTTTCTAAGATTTGCACTTGGTACAGTCTCAACACCTTCATTTATAGCTTCTTCAAGACTTGTTCCCATCTTTACTTTTTCGATTATCTCTCTAAAGTATCTTCCTACAACAACATAATTATTACCTACATTTATCAAAGTATTATATAAGCTGATCCCACTATCAAGCTCAATAATCATGAATCTTCCTGCAAAAATTATCTCCTTGTTTATTTCACGTTCAACCTTTTTTATCATGACATCAGGATATTTCATAAAATAATTGAATATGAATACGCCAAGAAGAGGCAATCCAAATAAAATTATAAGAATTTTTGTCTTTAAATCTAGAAAACTAAAAAAAAGAAAAAACACTATAAGCATTCCAAAAGTTGCGTATCCTGATATAAAAAAAGTTTTTCTGATAAATTCTGTTGGAGAATCTGCAATTCTTGCTTGAGAGAGTCTTAGCTTCAAGTCTTTTTGTCTTTCAGCTAAAACATTGAAGATGTTTGAATTCATTTTGCTTCAAAATTAAATGATTTACCCTTATTTACATATTTCAAGAGTTCAGCCTTATTCGTGTAATATTCGGCCATTATACGACCAACATTATCAACAGTATCAATAGATTGTTTCACTAAATAATTTAAGACTTTCTCCTTTTCCAAAAGCTCTTTTTTCAATTCAAGCTTAGTACTTCCAGTGTAAAGTTCAAGAGTTCCCATCAAGCTTTTAGACTCATGCTTTTTCTGTAAAACATCTTTTTTTGGGTCGTACTGCATCAGTAGGTTTCCTTTTGAGTCATCGGTTATCTCCGCTATCTGAAAAGTTCTCCTATAACCTGTTCTTCTGTTACGAAACTGCATCAATATCATACTTATCGCTGGAAGCATGGTTTCAGGAACATTTATTGGAGGGTTTGTAAGCCTTCTAATGGTTTCTTCATAATTATTTGCGTGAAAAGTAGCATAACAAGAGTGACCTGTGTGGATAGCTTCAAAAAGGGTTTCTGCTTCTCTTTGACGCCTAACCTCTCCTACGAGAATCCTGTCTGGACGCTGTCTAAGTGCGTTTACAAGCAGATCTTCCATGCTGACTTCTCCTTTTCCTTCTGCGTTCGCTTGCCTTGTACTCATAGGTACCCAATGAAGGAATTTTGGAAGACGGATCTCTCTTGTATCTTCAATACTTATTATCCTTTGGTTTGGCGGGAAAAAACTTGCGAATACATTCAATGCACTTGTTTTCCCACTTGCTGTTCCCCCTGCAATTATTGCTGAAAGCTCATAATGCATTGCTTGCCAAATAAGGCTTGCAGCACTAGCACTAAGAGTGTTGAATCTTAAGAAATGTGTTATAGTCATAGGATTTCTGCTGAATTTCCTAAGAGTGATAGTATTTCCGCTTGATGATATAGGCATAAGCGTTGCGTTAACCCTATCTCCTTCATTCAAATGTGCGTCAAGTAAAGGTTCTATGTTTGTGATCTGCCTACCGACCTTTCTTCCAATCATTGTAGCATAATGCCTAACCTGATCTTCATCGGCAAGAGTTATGTTTGTCTTTAACCAATTGTGTTTCTTATGAAATATCCATACTGGTTCATTTGCACTATTTACAACTACTTCTTCTAGAAGAACATCATCCATCAGTATCTCCATACTTCCCATACCCAGGCTTTTCATGATAAGATAAGAAGTTAGAAATTCCATCGTTGCTTGATCTGTGTCTGGAAAATATTTATCGACCAAGAAATTAATTGTTTCTTTAAATCTTTCTTCGATAACATCATTTCTTTTAGCGTCAGTAATATCAACCATCCCAAGATTCACTTCTTTGATAAGCTCTTTTCTTATCTTTTCAAGTATAACTTCTGTGGTCTTACTTATTTTAGAGATAGATACTTCGTAGATAGGTACGAATTCGCCAGGAACCTGTTTTATAGTTATGTTTATAGGGATTTTTTTAGAATTGAAAGAATAAGAATCTATAAGAACCTCTTTTTTAGTTTCAGAAGATTTCTCTTCTTTTATTTCAGGGAGGTCTTTTTTCTTCACCTCTTTTTTTGTAGTCATTTTATTTGAATTTCACTAGACTTTTAAGCCTTTGAAGCTCATCTTGGAATAAATTCTTTTTCTGATCGACTTTTTTCATATTAACCTTAAGTTCATCAATAGCTTCTTTAGCATTATGTCCATCAGCTGTTATCTCTAGAATTTTAGACTTTTTAAGCAATATGTTTAATTCATCTTTTAAATCTGATTGATCCTTTTCGATTTTATTGAAAAGTTCTTCTATCTCTTTTTTCTTATTGAAAAATTTAGAGAAATTTTCAAGAACCTTTTCACCTTCATCTGCAGCTTCGGTTATCACTTTCTTTTTAGCACCAACTTTTTTCAATAACTCGTCTTGCATCTCTTTTATTTTTGCCTCATGCCTTGTCCCTTCTTCGAGTAAAGGATTGAAAACAGATTTTTTCTTCTTCAGTTCATCAATGATTTCGTTCGCAGACTTTTCGAGATCTTTTATTCTTCCTTTAGTATCTTCAATCTTCTCATTTTCATTACTAACATTACTGTCAATCTGATAAATGAGCTTGTTTATCTCATCTACTTTTTTTATAAGTTTTTGCTCTTGAGATTCTAAAGTATTCACTTGTTTTGTCTCCTGAGTCAAAGTTTCCTTTTCAGCATCAATAGATTTTATTATATCATTATATCTCTTTTCTTCAGAAAGGATCTGAGAGTGTGCTTCTTCAATCTTTTTCTTATATGCAGCTTGCTGTTCAAGAATCTGAGCATCTATGTCTTGTTTTAAAGATTCATATGTTTCTAATTCCTTAAGCTCATCTTTTACTTTAGATACTTCTACTGAAAGTTCTTTTTTGAGCTTATCAAAATCTCGTTTCAAAAAATCAAGACCATCAGAATCCTTATCTATTGATTGGAGAAATGTATCAATCTTTCTTGCAAACATCTCTTTTAAGTTTTTAAATTCTACTTTTTTCTTAGAGAGATCTTCTTCTGTCACTTTACGTTCTACAAGAATAGTATTAGTTAATGAATAATTTATATCAATAAGTTTTTCCTCTTCAAGAAATGATGCCCATTACTGTATAAGAGTCTTGCTTACTCCAAGTATTTTTGCTGCATCGACAACACTAACCTTATGTTTTTGCTTGACAAGTTCAACCAATTTGTCTACGCCAGTTTCTATATTTACCATTTTAGTTTAAAAAATAAAGATTTTTATTTATATAATTTTGCTTAATCTCTTTACCTTGGCCTCAATTTTGCTGTAAGATCATACCATACAGGTTTTAGCTCATTATAATTATTATATAGATTATCACCATAACCATTATCCATATTGGTTGTTGCACTGAAAATAATTTTTGCAGTGTTTGTATCAATATCCACATCACAAGTTGACACAGCTGAATAATTTGCTAAATAATCCAGAGAGAATGCTGAAAAATCAAGAGCATAAGTATCATTGAAAGGTTTACAGACATCATATCCTTTGAATTTAAAATATGCATAATCTTTAAGCTCTAGATCAACCCTATCATATTTCTTATGGTTAACTCCTTCAATTATTTTAGCTTCACTAGTTGAATCATCAAATATCCTTGCATAATATAACCGATTAAATACATCCACTTCGGATATTACTGATTCATCTAGATTTATACTTAACGAGGTGCTTAAACCAAATAGATCTTTAAGATTCTCATATAGATTTGAAAAAAAGGAAGATAACAAACTAAAAATATTATCATTATCTGTTATGCCATAACCATTTAGACTGCTTTTTGAATAGATAAAAGATAAAAGATCACTATCATAATATAATTCTGCGTTTGAACATTTTTCATAGCTATTTGCTGAAGAATCTGCACTTGCACAATCACTTCCAAAAATTTCTTCTAGAACATCACCAACTGTTGTTGTGGATCCTGAAAGGTTCCATGACCTAGTAAGATTACGATTTAAAGAAGATGCTAAAATTACTGTATCTCCCCTATCAAAAGTTTCACCTAAAAAATCATCTTCATGATCATCTATTGTCAATATACAAAAATTATTGAAAAAATGGTTTTCTTGAAGATTATTAAATAATTCTTCATTATCAATTTCGAGATTTAAAAATAAATCCTTCTGATTATAATAATTCAATGATCCGTCGAAATCTGAAAAATAATCATTATAGCTTCTTGGATTATCACAGAAAAGGACGAAATCATCATCTGTATCATTCACTATTTCTAAAAGTTTCATAGCAAGGAATTTTGTTCTGCTTGACCATGCACCATCATCACAATAAAAATCGCTCTCATACATGGAATTAGGATAATTTTGTCTTGTGTAAAACTCTGAACTTATTGCTCCTGTGAAATCAGCAACAAAGGATCTGTTTAATGCACAACCATAGTATAATGGATCGTCTATGTGCATCTCGTTTTCTGGTGATGTTACAAAACACATCTCAGGATAAGGGCAATGACCAAAATCCATGTTAAAAGGATCATATTTAACTTCTGAAAATACCCAGTCTGATTCGTTAACTTCACTATCCCTGTCTTTTATACATCTATAACCATCATATTCAAGATCTAAAAAGATTGGAGGAATACTGTTGTTTGTCATATATATTTCTGAATCAATACATGTTGTTCCATTCCAACAATAATCTATTGGGCAACAGCTTGCAGGAGTGTTTGCAAAGAAATCTTCGACACTATTAAAACCTTGATAATCACCTTGAACATCATCAACCCTATAGAATCGCACATCATCAACATCAACAGAATGTCTAAAATTTAATTCAACTTTTACAACATCCTCTTCATCCAATCCGCTAAGAGTATATTCACTTGAAAATGTTGTCCACCCATCATCTGAATCTATATCGCTTTCAAGATCTAATATATCCCCATCAACTTTTGCTACAGGAATTGTGCTATAATCTATCACTGTCGCACTATGAACCAAAACTTTTTCAAGCAAATTATTACCGCTGTTCAATTCAATGAAAGGTTTACAAACCCCATTTTGTATATTTATAAAATCTTGAAGAAAGATATTAACATCTTTATTATCACTAGTTAAATTAATCTCATCAACATAAGGAACCCCATCACATACAGCACCAAATTTTAAAGTGCCTCCATTTTCAGTTAAAAGTGTGATTTTATAAGCATATGAAATACCTTGAGAACCATTAAGATTAATAAGATTATTTTCTTTTCCTTCTAACCTGCAGAAAGCCGATTCATTTTTTGTTGAAAGAAGTTTTATCTTACCATCATCTGAAGTGAATTCATAACATGGATCATTTGAATTTTCAGCACCCTGTGTAACTTCCCAATCATCAGTAAATTCTTCATTATAAAAATAAGGTGTTTCAAGATTGTTTACCTTAAATCTGAATACATATTTGCCTTCTGGAAGATTATATCCGGGAATATGGAACATATCTTGGTATACTATAATCTGATTAGGATTTATTATATTACAAGACAGATACTTATTTTCTCCACTACCAACTTGTCCACATGTTGAACTTATGGCAGGTCCACTTAAGATCTGTTTCCAATTCATACCTTCATCTATTTCTCCATCACAATCATCATCTTTACCATTGAATCTTTCTTTTGCGAGAGGATTTATGAATTGGTCATTATCATTGCAATCTTCAATATCTCCATTCTGGCTTCCGGCAAAAAAACCATCATCATCTTCATCTATTATTGTCCCCACACTTACTGAATAGCCACAGCAAAGCTTCAAGTTATAGAGTCCATTAGTTGAGACATGAGAGTTTTCAGCTGTTTCAAAACTTAGCCCTGTATATGTTAATGCATCGCATGAAGTAAGCAATTTACATGAATAATATGAATCTGATATATCTAAACTCACATAAGATGTTGCTGAACTTATTGGTGATGCTGCGTGAGAATTTGTGTCTGAATAAAGACCTATTATTGGTTTTGAAGAATCATCTAATACACCAACATCTGCACATAAAACTTTAGGATAATTAGTTTCTGAACATTTTTCAATATGCGCATTATCTGAATCGCTTATCCTGATAACACAATTAGCATTTGATAATTCTGAACAAGTGCCACAATTAGAATCACATATTTGAAAATTTATAGGATTAGATATAGGATTAGAAACTTGCTCTTCTTCTAAAATACATTCACCATCTACACATCTTTCTCCTGATGGACAATTTATTGTTGCTAGAGCCATCTCGTCTCCTGAACAATAATATTCCTTAACTAACGTTGTACTATCACAGGTATCAATATATGTGTTTATCACTACACCAGATGCAAGATCTGTTATATTTACTAATCCTCTAAAATTAAGAAGTTGCCCTCCATCTGTGTCTATGCAAGATTGCCCAGAAATACAACCTTCATCTACAGATGATGAACTTTGAGGACATTGATTATCCACTCCATCACATAGTTCTGGAGCTCCAGGATATATTGAGGAAATATCCGGTTCACAATCACCAGTAAGTGTAGTCTCATAGTTATCTAATGGCTCATCTAGATAATTACAAAAACCACTTGCACCACTTTCTGCGTAACCATCTTCATCAGGATCATCATAGATAAATATTGAATCATAACTTTCGTATGACCCGTCTGACTCATATAGAGTAAGAGTTCTTGCACCATTGCAGGTAGCAGCATTATTTACTAGCTGTATTCCACCTATACAATCATAGCTTGTCGTGGAAGTATCAAATGATATAGGAGAAATATCTGGATTTGTGTCATCGCAATCACCAGTCATGTAAGCATATCCTCCCCCATTCAAGGTTGTTAGATCAACACATTCTTCAGTAGCATTACCGACCATATCATTATCAATATCAATATAAGCATTATATTCACCAGGATTACATGTTAAAGTAAAAGAATATGCATTGATAGAAATAAGTAATGATAAGATTAATACCATAATAAGTTTTTTATTGTTATATATCATTGAAATCACCATCAAATAACTGATTCACCACTATCAATGTTTTTGAATTGTTTCTTAGTTTTGAATCTACTTTTCCTTCATTATAGTTTGTTCCATCATAATCACAGAAATAATCTCCATAGTTGCTACAGAAAGAATCAGGATCATTAGCTATTACATCTTCTTGAAGATTTATAGTTTTGCCATCAAAAATATACCCACATTCTTTGAATTCTCTTTCTTCAACATCGTATATGTATCTTCCAGTTCTATCTCCAAAGATTGTTTTTTCTACAGGTTTTTCAAAAATTCCATAACCGCCCCAGCAACCTCCTTCAAGGTCTTGATCATACACACCTTCTTGTGCTACTTGATTCATTCCACAACAGTTTGTTCCTGTCCAACTATATCCAAAATTATAATCACATGTCCATTTGTTCTCAACATATTCTTTTAAGTTTTCATAATTATCTGAAGCATCTGCTTTCCAATCTCTCCATTCATCAAGATCCATATTATCAAAAGAACCATCAAGAGCAATATCATTTGTCCATGAATTTAGAGGTGTACAATACCAATTCTCTAAAAATTCGTCATTGGAATTTAATGATACTTGATCTATAAGCCAAGACATCACTGCAGGACCATCACCAAAATTTATTCTTATTTCGTTTAAGTAAAAAGGAGATAATCCTTCTAAAGGAACTACTATTTTTACCCAATTTCCTTCTACAAAAAGTCTATTTGTGATTGAAGGAAGAGGATACCTCAAAACTTCTACAGAACCTGTACCTATTAAAGATATATCGACATTGTTTAATGTGTATTCTCTATTATTTGCTGTTCTTATATCATCTATCCGTAGATAAAACTCTAAAGTATCATACATTGAACTATCTACATAATTTGTGGATGGAGAAAAAAGCCAAACTGCTTCGGAAGGAATTGAATAAGAATAAGAATCTATACCCATCAAATATCTTGTGCCATCAACTTCATCAAAACTTCTTATCTGATTTGTAACCCCTCCCATCGATACAATATTTCTATCATGATATTTCCCATTATCTGCTAAATTTAGATCTCTATTATAGCATGTTGAATCATCATTGCAGCATTCCATCATATAACTTGAATCCCCATATGCTGAACATAAGAATTTTGACGCTGAAGATGAAATAAATATATCAAAAGCACCTGAGTTTATCCTACAATCATTACTGCTTAAGCAACATGTTGACGTTGCATTTCCATAAATATCATATAATAATGTTCCTTGGCCTGAAAGGCAATAGAATAAGTCTGGACTTCCACCACAATCAAAAAGACCTTGTGATTCGCAAGATTCTGCACTTTCACAAGCAGGATTTTCTGCAATACAACAATTGCTTATCGGCGTTTCATCAGGATCATCAGCATCTATAACTGTAACAGTTAATCCATTACATGCTTGATAAAGATCACAGGAAGTATAAGTATATGAAAAATCTTCTAGATTATAAGAATTGAGATCTGTACAACTTTCAACATTTTCGGGTAAGACTAATGTATCATCAAAAATTGATCCCATTGCTTCTTCAACACCGACATTCCCATATGTTATGCCAGAAGTGACACCATCTGAATCACCATCATCAGAAGTTCCATCAGGGTTATAACCTACTAAATCAGGAGATGCAGTCCAACAAGGATATCCATCAACAATCCTATAACTACCATCAGGACCATAAAAACAACAATCACCAGGAATACTTGCCCCAGCTCCATCGTCAATCAATCCTTTTACATTATTCCAACAATCTGGTTCATTGAGCATACTTACTACTTCATCTGATAACTCAAGAGTATTATGAAGATGTAAAAGATTATCAGGAGAATAAAAATCGACATTTGGTCCTTCTTGAACATAAGGATTATCTTGTCCATCTGAATCTACTGATGCATCACATAAAAACCATCCTGCGTCTTGCCCAGCAATCACTGACTCTTTTGTTTCTGGACTGTTTATTATTTGATACTTATCGTTTGATACTGAATTTTCCCATTCCCAAACACCACTGATTTCTCCTTCATTCAAAGTTCGATTTGTACAAAGAAAGATATATTCTTCACTAACATCGAATATATCTTCTGTTGCATCATCACCACAACAATAGTTTTGTGAAGGTGAGGGAGAGGTGGGTAATATATCAAGACCTGTCACTGTTGTGTTAAAATATGCCCCTGCATAATCTGAATACATGCAAGCATAAGAATTAAGATCCAAATTAATTGTAAATATTGTAGGAGAAACAAGAGTTAAAGTATTTGCAACGCCAACACAGAGATCAGATACCCATGCAGAACAATAGGTTGTTAGCGTAGGGATCTGAGTTGAAGGAACACCTTCTGAAGCTATACTATCATCTGTATCATTGGCTGTGAATTTCATAAAATACTCTCCTTCTATCAAACATTGATAATTTTCACCAACACCACACTCTGATTTGTCAAATGAACAAATATTATCATTTGATTTAGCATTACCTAAATCGGAATATACAACAGATCCATCTGATTGACGTACAAAAATATCACATACCACTTCATTTTCATATGTTTCTTTATCAGTGGTTCTAGCTGCTTGAGACATTGAAAGAAATAGTATAAGAATTAAAATATATATAACCACGCCTCCTTTTAAAATCTTCATAAATTTTCCATACATAAATTTCTTTATAAATCTTTCTCTATTTACCTTCATTAAAAGATAGATTTTTATACATAGATTGAAAAATAAAAAATATGGGAAAAAGGGTTTGTATTAAAATAATATTTTTATGTAAGATCTATAAATTTAAAATGGTGAAAAAATTATGAGAATAGTTCATATTTCTACCAACATAACCCACCCTTACATGGACATATTTATTATAAGAAACTTAAAAGAAAATGAAGAATTCATCAAGGTTTCATATGATAACGAAACCCCAACGGAAAATAAAAATATACAAGATCTTTTTTTATCAGGAAAATACAATAAAGATGTTTTATCCACAAGAAAATTATTATCAAGCTTGGATTTAGATCTTATAAATATTCATGTTTTTTCAGATGCAGATCTTCTACCAATACTTAACGCTGCATCCTCATTAGGTATTAAAAAAGTTTTAACATTGCATGAATATTCTCTTATATGTAAAAAAGGAACCTTACAAAACAAAGGAAATAATTGCGATATAGAAAAATTATCTGATTGCAATTGTGAAAAAGCCACACCAAAAGAGAACAAAAAAAGACAGTTTAAGTTAGACTTAATTTTAAGCCAAATAGATCTCTTATTATGTTTTTCTAAATATCAAAAAAAAGTTTTAGATAGGATCACTAACAATGTTTTTAGTAAAAAAACTAAAGTTGTATATCATGGCATATACCCTAATTTTGGAAAACCTAAAACAAAAAAAACTACAAACACAACTTTGGGTTTTATTGGAACCACTTCCAAAATAAAGGGGTTTCAAGAATTTGTAAAAATTGTTGAAAGGTTTAAAGGAAAAGATATTCATTTTAAGATTGCTTTGTCAAAAGAGCAACCATTAGATAAAGAAACTATTGAAAAAATTAAAAAAATAGATATAACTTATGATTTAAAATATGATATGATGGATGAATTTTATTCATCTATTGATTATATTATAATTCCTTCAAATTGGAATGAAACAGGCCCATTAACATTATATGAAAGTGTTTATTTTAAAACTCCTTTGATAATTAAAAATATTCCAAGCATGATTGAAAAAGTTGATAAGAATTATGCCCACACATATGCAGATTTTGATGAACTTATCTTATTAGTTCAAGAATTATCAAGAAAAAAAAACAGATATTCATTTCCGATTGTTAAAGATTTTAATGAATATAATGAAGAAATCAATAAATTATATGAAACTATCCCTCCTGCTAAAAGTCTAATGTTAAAAACAGGATATGTTTGTAATAATAATTGCTGTTTTTGTAGTGTTGAAGATAATAAGCCAAATAGATTTATTTCTTTTAAGGATATCAAAAAAGTATTGATTGAAAAAAGAAAAGAATATGGAGAGATTGTTTTTTCTAATTCAGGAGACGCAACTTTTCATCCTGATTTTTTCCAGATCTTAAAAAGCGGACAATTATTAGGTTATAAAATGATTCTTTTTACTAATGCTAAGCTTATTTCAGGAAAAAGATTTTTTGATAAGATTAAAAAATATGAATTAAGCTATGTTATTTCATTGACAAGCCACAAAGCAAGATTGCATGATGAACTTACTGGGAAAAAGGGAAATTTTGATAAAACAACAAAAGGGTTGATGAATCTTGTTTCTATCAAAGCAGATGTTACAGGAAGAATTCTTATTCATAAGCAAAACTATAAGGAATTGAAAGAATTAGCAGATTTTTTTATAAAAAAAAATGTTGATACATTATTTATCGCTTTTATGACTCCTGTTGGGGGTGCTAAAAAAAGATTTGATGAATTGATATCTAAATATGAAGATTCACTGCCTTATTTCAATGAACTTATAGAATATCTTGATTCAAAAAATGTAGAATATGTTTTTGAAGGGGTTCCTTTTTGTTTAATTAAGGATTCATACAAGAAAAGCTTAGAATATTTTCATAAAAATAAGAATGAAAATTATAAAGGAGTTTATCCTAAAAATAAAGAGGATGATTATTTTATCAATGAAGGAAGACAAACATATAAAGTAAAAATAAATAAATGTAAAATTTGCAACCTTAATAGTGTTTGTGAAGGAATCTATGAAGAGTATATAAAAAATTATGGAGATGAAGAATTTAAACCGATTATAAAATGAATATTCCTAATGAAATTGTTCTTGAATTAACAAGCGAATGCAATATGAATTGTGCTTTTTGTTTTAATCCTCCAAAAAAGAAAAATATGGAAATTAATAAGATCAAAAAGATCATTGATGATGTGTCTAGCTCAAGTATAAAGGCTATAAGGTATACGGGTGGTGAAGTTTTTCTTAGAGATGATCTAAAGGATATTCTTTCTTACTCTAAATCTAAAGGAATCTATAATATTATCAATACTAACGGATTATTGATAAAAACCCCCAATATTTTTGATTTTATTGATCTTACTTTGATATCATTTCATGACATTTCTAAATTTGATATCATAAAAGAAAAACTAAAAATTATCAATAAAGATGTCATGTTATGCACTATTATGACAGAAGATAATATTTTAAATCTTGATAAATATTATGAATGTATTTCCAAGATAAATTCTCCTTTTTTCAAAGAATGGTTTTTGCTTAGACCAGTCCCTAATCCAAAATATAAATTCCCTATTAAAGATAAGGATCTGTTATTTCTTTTTAAAGAGATAAAAAGATTGAATGAAAAATTTGATATGAATATAATGATTGCAAATAGTGTTCCATTTTGTTCCATAGAAAAAGATATTTCAAGATATTGTAAAGGAGGCGTTTTTGATTCAGGGCATAGTAGATTATATATTGATAGCTCAGGTAAATATAGGACTGATTATTTCTCTAAAGATATAGGGGATGTAGAAACAAAAAAAGTTTTGGATATTTGGGGAAAAACTGAACCTATTAGAAGGTATGAAAATTTGAAAAAAGAATGTTTTTCTTGTTTTTACCTTGAAAAATGTAAAGGGGGTCTTGGTAAAACAGATTATCTTGTTGATAGGAAAAATATTATTCCTTTAATAAGTATTATTGTTCCTGCTTTTAATGATTCTAAAAGATTAAGTCTTTTGGTTGAAAGCTTGAAAGAACAAAGCTTTAGTGATTTTGAGGTCATAATTGTTGATGATGGAAGCAATGAAAAAGAAAGATTGGAAAATAAGAAGATTGTTGAAAATTTAGATAATGATTGGATATCCTATTACTATCTTCAAAATGCAAAGGTTTTTGGTGCAAGTATTGCAAGAAATTATGGTGCAAAAAAAGCTAAGGGGAGAATATTGATATTTTTAGATCAGGATTGTGTTGCTCATAAGGATCTTATTAAAAATCACGTGGATGAGCAAAAAGCTAAAGACATTATTCTTGGATATTTTGCAGGATATGGAAGTAAAAAATGACATTATTCATTTGAAAAATTATACGAAAAAATAATGCAAAAAAAAGAGATAAAAACTATTTTGCCTGAATTTAGAGAAAACATATTTATTGACCAAAAAGAATATTCAAAGAGTTTATGGAAATTTTTTGCTTCTGGAAATTTTTCGATAAAGAAAGAGGTTTTTATGGATTTTATGTTTGATGAAGATTTTTTGATGTGGGGGGCAGAAGATATTGAATTAGGTTATAGGATATCAAAAAAATACTCTGTTTTTCTATCTAAAAAATGCTTAGCATATAACAGTTCTGATAAAAAAATGATTGACCGAAATAAATTCTCATCATTGATCAAATCATTGATACAATTATATGATAAATATGAAACTGAAGAGTTGAAATATTATTGTTTTGAAAGATTTGATAATGTTCCTTTATCTATCAGAAAAAATTCAGAATTGATTGAAATAAAATCTAAAAATGAACAAAAATTGGTATTTAATGAAGGCATATTTAGATCCTTTTTTAGGATTGATGATGTTTATTCTAAATGTGATGAATTGGTTGATATAATGGATCTGCTTTTATCTAAAAAGATTCCTGTTAACCTACAAGTTGTGCCAAATAGGATAGATAAAGAAACGGTTTTTTATCTAAAAGAATTGAAAAAAAAGTTTCCAAGATTGATTTCTTTCAATATGCATGGATATTCTCATATGAATCATTCTGGAGAGAAAAGTTCTTACAAGAAATATGAATTTGGAACTAAAAGAACTTATCAGGAACAAAATAATGATATTTTGGATGGTTTGGATATTATGAGAAATTTGTTTGGTAAAGAGTTCAATTATGTTTTCACACCCCCATATCATGGTTATAATGATGACACAATTAAGATTCTTGAAGGGAAAGGATTTAAAATGGTTTCTTTATTTGAAGGTCATAATATAAAAAATGAAAGATTGCATATATTCAATATGAATCTTGATATTGTAAAAAATTATGATACAAATGAATATTTTACAATTGAAGAAATGAATAATCTTTTAGAAGATACTTATAATAACAAACAATATATGGGTGTTTTATTGCATCCTAACTTTTTTTCAAAACAAGGTAAAAAACTTTTAGAAAAGATTATTGAATTTATTTTATCAAAAAAGATGAGGTTAAGCTTAATTGAATATGAGATTATTGATACATGCAATTAATGGTGTTGGTCTTGGTCATCTGGTCAGAACTTTAGAGATTGCTAAAAATATTAGAAGCCTTGATTCGTCTCTGGATATCTCTTTTGTAACAAATTCAGAATTTACAGATCTTATTGCTAAACAAGGTTTTACCTTCACAAGATTAGATATGAATACTAAAAATGTTCTTAATAATGAGATTTCTTATGAAAAATATTTAGAATATAATTTTGTAGCTATTAAAGATATTCTATTAAAAGAGAAACCTGATATGATTTTGTTTGATTCAGAAATAAACCTTAAACTTATTGATTTTTGTATTGACAATGATATAAAAATAGGTTTTATACTACGAAATAAAAAAAATTCATATTTTAATGATTTAATTAAAGAGGAAATTATCAAGAAATTTGATATTGTTTTAGTTCCCCATCTAAAAAAAGAAGTGAAGCCTGATCAATTGAAAATTTTAGAAAAATTGAGCAATATTTTTTTTATTGGACCTATAATAAAATTTTCTGAAAGAAAGATATCCAAAAAAAATAGTAATGATTTGAATATTCTTATATGCTTTGCAGGTGGGTCTGATGTAAAAAATAATGAACCTTTATTTGATAATATTTCATCTTTTTTGAAAGAATTGAAAAAAAATAAATTAGTAATTAATGGTAAAAATATTGATGTTAATATTATTACAGGTCCTTTTTTTAATGATAAAAAATATTCTTTAGAAGGATTTGAATCGAAAAGATTTAGCTATGATTTGTTCAATGATATTAAAGATTCAGATATTTGTATTATTCCAGGAGGGTATAATCTTGTCAATGAGGTCGTGCTTGCTAAGACTCCTTCTATAATAATCCCTCTTGATAGAAAAGAAGATGACCAGTTTTTAAGGGTTTCAAGATTAGAAGAAAAAGGGTGTGTTATTTCTGGAGAAAAGGAGATTTTTAAAAAGTTGGAAGAAATCATAAGAAAAGATAGATTGAAAGAGATGCAAAAATGTTTTCCTGGATTAAAGCAAGGAAATATTGAAGGTGCAAAAAAGATATTGAAATTTCTAAAAAAAGAATATGGGAAAGAAGATAATATAGCTGTTGTTAAAGGGGAGTGGTTGGATATTAGTGAAAAATTTATTTTTGATGAAATAAGAAATATGAAAAGATTTGTTCCTTATATTTTCTGTTTGAATAAGAAAAAAGATTATGAAAGCAAAAACATTTTTTTTGATGACAAATATAGTAGTTTATGGAAACCTTCATATCCTCTAATAATGAGAAGATCTAAAGGAGTGTATGATGAATTTATTAATAAGTGCACTAAGATAATAAAAGATAAAAAAATAAGGATATTGCATGCTAGCTATCTAACTGATGCTTTTTTCTTTTTGAAATTAAAAACCATAACAGATACAAGACTTATTTCTTCTGTTAGAGGTTATGATTTTTATTCTAAAGATCTTGATTATTCTAAAGTTTTTGAAAAAGGAGACCTATTTCTAGTAAGATCTGAGATAATGAAATCTGATATGATAAAAAAAGGTTGTCCTAAGGATAAGATTAAGATCCATCATAGCGGCGTAGATACTGCTTTTTTTTCATACAAGAAAAGAGATTTACCTAAAAATAAAGAGATTAGATTTATTAGTATCGGTAGATTGATCCCTAAAAAAGGGATGATATATACTCTAAAAGCATTTAACTTATTCAATAAAAAATATCCTGATTCTTCTTTGACTATTATTGGTGAAGGAGAAGAAAAAAAAGATCTGTTAAATTTTATACATGAAAATAACTTGGAAAATAAGGTTATATTAAAAGATAAAGTGCCAAATAATAAAATCCTTGATAGATTATATGAAAACCACATATTTATACTCCATTCTGTCACCGGGAAGAATAATGATTCTGAAGGCATCCCTGTTGTGTTGATGGAAGCAATGAGTACAGGAATGCCCGTGATTTCAACATTTCATAAAGGCATAAGCGAACTTATAGAACAAGAAAAGTCTGGGTATTTAGTCAAGGAAAAACATGCTGAAGGTTTATTTGAAAGAATGGAATATCTTTACAAAAATAAGGATGTTTGGGAAAAGATTGGTTTTTCTGCTAGAGAAAAAGTAAAAAAAGATTTCAATATAGACATTCAAAATACTCTTCTTGAAGACATCTATGAAGACTTGATATGATATCCTATAACCTTGATGCATTAATATAGATATTTTCAAAGAATTCCGTCTTTGCAATATTCACAGATAGAATTTTTACTTTTAGCAATATCTTCTTTAAATAAATGATATTTTTTTGATTCGAGTATGTTTCTTATTGATTGGGTTTTGATATCTCCCATACTCATCTTGTTTCCTGATGCCATGCAACAAGGATATATATTTCCATTCTCCCGTATCATAAAAGAACTTGTAATGGTTTTGCAAGGATTTTTTTTAAAAAAAGTTTTCCCATATTTTAATTCTGAAAAATTAATGATTTCATCATTAAATTTATCAAGATTTTTTGTTATATCCTGTTCCATATTTTCTTTTTTTGAATTTGCTATTTGTTCTAATTGAGGGTTTATCTTTAAGAAGATTCCTTGCTCTTTTGCTAAATAATACAAATTTGGCATTATTTCAATATAGAATTCTTTTACTTGCTCTTTACTTAAAACATATTTCAAAGATTCATTTTCTTCTTCTAACATAGAAAATGAAATATTTTTAACATTTAAACTTGATAGATATCGTAAAAAATCTAAAGATTCTTTATAGGTATGATTCATTATTACAGAGTTTACATACACTTCCATACCTTCTTTAACACTTTCTTTTATTGCAAATATCACTTGATCAAAATTATCTTTCAACCTACGGATGTTATCATGTTTTTCCTTATCTATAGAATCTAAAGAAAACTTAAATCCAAAAAGACCTGCTTTTTTTAATCTTGAAATTTTTTCTTTAGAAAGAAGATGGGCATTAGTGCTTAAAAAAACTTTAAATCCTAATTTTTTTGCATATTCAACCAATTCAATTAGATCATTTCGAAGTGTTGGTTCTCCTCCGGTAAAGGTGATAAATTCCACACCTATCTCTTTTAATTCATCTAATATTTTTAGAATTATATATTTTTCAAGAAAATACTCACCGCCAATCTTGTTTCCAATATCACACATCACACATTGAGCATTACATTTAGATAATAGTTTAATGCTTACATGATCTATAAAATTATTCTTGAATAGAATTTCATATATTGGAAAATATAATCCTTTTTTATCTTCAAACTTTGTAAAAAATATCTTTTCTAGATATTCCGAGGTGGAATTGTTAGAAAATTTATGATTGGGTAAATATATTTGTTCAGAATCAACAATGACTAGATCTAATGTTTTAAATATAAAATTGTTTATTTTATCCTCATTACTTATCAAATTATCAAATTCTTTTTTATTAAAAAAACCAACTAAAGGCATTTTTTCTTTCAATCTTTTTGCATAAAACAATACATCAGCTATATTTAAGAATGAGATAAAATCAAAATTTTTTGATAGATTTTCAATTTGATCCATCATTTTTTTATAGATTTTTTCATTTTTTTTCAAAAGTTTAGGGTATGCTGAATCATATAATATTTCAAATGATGAGCTATAAAAAGACGAGTTTTCTGGATTCTTTGTTTTTTTTAATGAGAAAAAATTTGTGGTTGTACCTATTTGGTCAAGTTCTTGAAATAGATGATTAGAATTTGATAAATCACCGATAAGAAATAATGTGTTTAACCTTCGCATATATTATGAAATGGATGAATTATTTAAATATGTAACTTATTGATACAAAACCTGCCTCATATAGGTGAACTAAAAAATATTTACAATAAATATATTATTTTCAAAAAATTAGAAGGTATTATGATATTTTAACCATTTTAACAATATGAAAAATTTATATCTTCCATAATTATATTTTAGATATGGAAGGATTATATCAATAGTTTTTTTACTTAAATTGTTTTCTTTGAAAAAATCTGAAATATCCTCATAAGAAATAGGTATATTATAATTATCTAATTTTATAGAAAATCCTTTCTTTTTTCTTTCTAATATTTCTTTTGGAATCTTGTTTTTAAATAATTCTCTCAATAATTTTTTTGTTTAATTGTGAGATATCAAAAAGTTCTCATCTAGTTTGGAAGAATATTCTATCAATCTTCTATCTAAGAAAGGAGATCTTGTTTCTATACTATTTGCCATAGTTGCATTATCTACAACAGGAAGTGTGAAATCAGATAAATAGAGTTTCATATCATAAAACATTGCTTGTCTTAAAGGGGTTGTATTAATATTATAATATTTAAATATGGAATCTGGACCATATTCATTTAATTTATTCATAAGAACACCTTTATTTTTGAATTCTTTAAAATCAAAAAATTTTCTGCCTAAAAAATTTGCATAATATTTATATCCTGCAAAAATTTCATCCGCTCCATCTCCAGTTAATAAGATTCTTATATCTTTCATATATTTTTTAGATAACAGAAATAAGGGGATATACTCGTCATCTGTTACAGGTTCTGCCATAAATTTTATGGAATCTAGGTTTTTATGAAAGGCTTCTTCATTAAAATCAAGAATTTTACTGTTTATATTGAAATTTTTATTTAGTATATCTAAATACTTCTGATCTTCATTTTCAAAAGATACTGAATATGTGTTTACTTTTTCTATCTTCTTTTGGATGTAATATAATATACCTGTTGAATCTAAACCACCTGATGCTAAAAGTCCCAGATTTTTATCGGTGTTAATTCTTGAATTGATACTTTTCTCAAATATTTGATCTAATTCTTCTTTTGCTTCAGTTAGAGATATTTTCTTATTTTCAAAGGATAATTTGAAATGATTTTTTGTTGATACTTTCATTTTTTTATCTAGATCAAAAATTATGTGTTGCCCGGGTCGCACTTTATATATATTTTTAAAGATTGTAAAAGGAGAAGGAATGTTTCCAAATTCAAAATATCTTCTAAGTACTAATTCATTTATGATTCCTTTTTTATCTAAAATTTTATTTATAGATCTCAAAAAAGAGGAAAATATTATTTTTTCTTTATCAAAATAATAAAAAAGAGGTTTTTTCCCCATATTATCTTTTGCTAATACCAATTTTTTTTCATTGAAATCATATATTGCAAAAGAAAAAAAACCATTTACCTTATTGAAAAAATTTAATTTTTCTTCTTCATATAGATGCACTAATACTTCATTATCTGAATTAGAATTAAATTTATGTCCTTTACCTTCAAGTTCTTTTCTTAATTCATCATAATTATATATTTCACCATTACATATTAATACTAAGGATTTATCCTCATTAAATAATGGTTGATTTGAATTTCCTTGAATCTCTAATCTATTGTGCCCAAAAAGTAGGTTGTCTTCTTCATAAATTGATTGTGCATCAGGACCTCTATATATAAATTCATTTAAGATCTGTTTAAATTCTTTTTTAGTTACACTAATCTTATCATTTAAACTCAAAATCCCTAAGATCCCACACATATTTTATTTTATTTCTTCTTAATTTATAATCTTTACTCAATGATTTGTTATATATTTATAAAATCCTGTTCATTATAGTATTATATGGGAATAAGGGATTGGCCTATAATCAACAGGAAAGATATTGAACAAGTATTAAATTCATTAAAAAATGAAGAGTTATCTATTCAAAATGGAAAAGACAGTCTTATAGAGCAGTATGAGAATAAATTTGGTGAATTTGTTAATAGAAAATATGTATTGAATGTTACTAATGGTACTGCTTCTTTACACTCAGCATATTTTGCTATTGGTATAAAAAAAGATGATGAAGTTATTGTTCCTTGTTTGACTTGGCATAGTTCTGTGACTCCTTTATTAGATCTTGGCGCAAGACCCGTATTTTGTGATATTGATGAAACCTTGAATATAGATCCAGATTCTATTGAAAAATTGATAAGCTCAAAGACTAAAGCTGTTTTGGTATGTCATTTATATGGTGTTGCAGCAAACCTTGATAATATTTTAAAAATTGCAAAAAAATATGATTTGAAAATTATTGAAGATTGTTCTCATGCATATGGAACTAAGTTTAAAGGAAAGCAAGTAGGTTGTTTTGGAGACATATCTTGTTTTAGTACTCAAAACAGCAAAACCTTATCTTCTGGAGAAGGTGGTTTTTTTTGTACGGATAATAGAGAATATTATGAAAAAGCATTGCTTCTAGGTCATTTTGGAAGATTGAATAAGATAACAATTTCAAAATTAAAAAAATTTAAGGACACAGGTTTTGGATTCAAATATAGACCAAGCTTGCTTAATGTTTCATTAGGTTACTCTCAATTGGATAAAATTAATGATCTTATAAGATTGAAAAATCAAAATAGCATATATCTTGAAGAAAAATTCAAAAATCAACCTATAAAAGGCCTAGATATTATTAAAACCCCTGATTATTGTGATTCAAGAAGCTTTTATGGTTTTAAGATTAGATATGATGGGGATAAGATTGGGTTAAAAAAAGAACTTTTCATATTAAGACTTAATAAAAAAGGTGTTAAAGCATCAAATGAACGTTATGGTTTACTTCATAAACATGAAATTTTTAGATATAACCCATATCTTGATAAAAAATTAAGTTCAGTTAATTTTGATCTTGAAAAAAGTGAGAAGATTTATGATTCCCTTATTGACATTCAGCTTCCATCTAGACCTAATAAAGAATTGATTGATAATATTTTTTCATCGATTAAAGAAGTTGTTTCAAGAAAAGTTGATCAAATAACTTTTGAGCTTACTCTTGACTGCAACATGGATTGCAAAGAATGTTATCAAAAGGATTATCGAAGTAGTATAAAGAAAAGATTTGAGGGTAAGGATTTAATCAGTGTGAAAAGATTTGAAGAAATATTGGATGAGTTTAATCCTAAAAAAGTTGTTCTTAGCGGGGGAGAAGCAACGATTCGAAAAGATTTTTTTGACTTTTTAGATGTTTTGAAAAAGAAGAATATTTTTTTTACGCTTTTGACTAATGGGAGGTCTTTTGATCTGGATTTTGTTCAAAAGATCAAAAAATATGGGGGTGGAGGAATATTAAATTTTTCATTTGATTACTTTAATGATGATAATCTTCCAAAAAAAGATTATAAATCTTCAAAAAATATCATGGGTTTGATTGATACCTTAAAAAAGGAGTTTATTATAGGGATTGGAAGCGTAGTATATGAGGATAATCTTTCAGATTTGAAAAAAATAATAGCCTATTCTGATAAAAATAGGTTTACCACTATGATTTTACCTAATGAATTTTATTCAAAAGAAGAATTGGATATTACTAAAAAAAGATTGTCAAAGATATTAAAAAAAGATCAAAAAGATATTGAAATTATAGCTATCTCAAAAAATATTAATGGATCAGAAAAAATACCTGCACAAAAAAATTTAATGGATATCAAGAAAAATATTGAAGATTTAACTGAAATTTCTTTTCTCCCAGAACATCTTAATATTTCAGTTGAAGATTTTTATGAAGTTGCTCCTGCTAAAGGATTTTGTAAAAATATCCTTACTAATAGTTTACGTGTTGATCCTTATGGAAATTTCAAAATCTGTAGGATTATTAGAGAAGACCTAACTAAAAAAGTTTGCAATAAAAATGATGTTTTACATTCAAAAGTATTGAATAATTTCATAAATGATTATTTAGAAAATAGAGCTTATCCAATATGTAAAAGGTGCGCTCATTTTATTCTTAAACAATAATATTGATTAATATATGTGATCCCATACTTCGTTTAGCACTAATTTTTCATTATTAAGCTCATTATAGATGTTATTTAGATTTGGTAATGATAAAATATTATATTGAGGTAAAAAATTAGGATATGTAAGTATATTTTTTTGAGTTTCTATCTCTTGTATTGATTCATCTGTATGAAAATATTGCCATTCATCACGCATCAAAGGATCCTCATAATTAAATTCTTCTATACTCCCAGCTTTAGGGAATCTCTCATACCACCTATCATCTTTTTCAAAATTGATATTAGAAATTATCTGTAAAAAAATCAAAGAAAAGATGAGTATGACAGAAAAAGTAATTATTTTTTTCTTATCTAATTTTTTTAGTTCATATATGCCTGCTGTCATAAGGATTATTAAAGGAGTGTATATTAATAGAATAAAGGTAGATTTTACATCTTCCCAGTTTTCTTGTACAGATAAAAATAAAAAATAAGGAATTGTAAATATCAATAGGAAAAATAAAAGCTTTTTATCTTTTGAATATAACTTTTTTATACCAAATAATATTAAAGGTAAAAAAAGAAGTCCAAAAGATTTTAACAATAGCAAGGGCAAGGTCAAAAATGTGGGATAAGCGTTATGAGGGGTTCTTATCACTTTATCTATTAAGGGGTAATTGAAGAGTCCATTGAATTTGAAAGTTACTCCTAATAAGCTATGTTCAAATGTTGGTCTATATCCTTGGAGATATTCAGATTGAGTGGGATGTTCTAATATTCCTCCAAAAACATAATTGTTCCATAAAAGTATAGGAATTATGAATAATAAAGCTCCGAATACAAATAATGAAAAGTTTTTCAACAGAATTTTATTATTTTTATTTTTTATTTCTAATAGTTTGCTACCAAAAACCATGAAAAATATAAAAGAAGGTATAAATAATAATGAAACATTTCTTATACCTCCTAAAACACCTAAAAGCATCCCTAATAAAATCCAATCATTTTTGTCTTTTTCTACTAGAAGAAACATCATAAAAGTTATAAGTGTTAATGCTAACAGATTAGGATTTAGTCGATTGACATTTAATATATAAGGGTTTAAAGCTAATATTAGACCTGAAATAATGCTTATATTTTTGTTTTCAAGAACTTTTTCTGTTATGAAATATGTTAATATAAATAGTAATCCTCCTAAAAGCGAGTAAAATATTCTAAATCCTATTTTTCCAAATAACAAGTAAGGTATTGAATAAAAGATTGCTGAACCTATCCTTTGGTCTTTTGTTGATATCCCATAGGTTTCCTTATCTATTAGATTTGTCTTTATGGATCCTGTGGAACCAATATCATATAGGGTTCCTCCGTTTATATCGGTCAATTCTATTTGATCTCCGACCATAAGTGCTGATGGAAGAATTATATAGGTGTCCCAATAGCCATAACCAAGTCCTTTGAAATTAAAAAAAAAGATTACAAATACTAAAAATGCGATTATCAAAACATATTTTACACTAATTTTCAGATTGTTATCCTTTTTGGATTTGTTTAATAAAACCATAAATAACTGTGTTGAAAATATGAAAAGAACAATACTTGTAAATAAGAAGAGATCTAAAGTTTTATTAGTTATCCAAGCTATTGCAAAAGAGATTATAGGAGTTAAAAAAAATAAAGATGAAAAACATATCAATCCTTTTTTTATATCTCTAGTTATCAAATATATATACAAAGAAGTTAGGATATATGAAAATATGAAAAGAATTGCACCAGATAAAATGTTCATAAATAATGATAATCAGTTATATTAATAAATTTTTTCAAAGAATAAAATAAAGTACCATTATTATAGAAATATTTATTTTTTTCTTTTAACAACATAATTTCCTATTATAAGATAATCCTGCTTGTTTCTTATAGCTACTTTTATAGCATCTTTAGGAGTGCATACTATAGGTTCACCATGTGTGTTAAAACTCGTGTTTAGAATGCCTCCAATTCCTGTTAATCTATTGAAATGTTTTATTGTTTGATGATAATTATTGTTTGTTTCATTTACTGTTTGTGGTCTTGTAGTTCCGTCTACGCTTGACGCTGCGATAAAATTATCTTTAACTTCTTCTTTTGTATCATAAGCCATTGTCATGAAAGGCTCTGGAATCTTAAAATCTTTAAGATATCTTTTTGCATGAGATTCAAGAATGCTTGGACAAAAAGGTTGAAAAGGGTCTCTTTTTTTTATTATTAAATTCAATCTTTTTTTGTTCTCATATATATCAGGTCTTGCTAATATGCTTCTTGCACCAAGAGCTCTTGGACCCATCTCCATCCGATTATCAAACCAAAAAAGGATATTATTATCTTCAAGTAATTCAGCAGCATATTTGTTTTTATCATCAATTTTTTCAAATTCTATTTTTTTCGAATCATTCAATAATTCTTTTTGGATCTGTGAATCTGCAAAATCAGGACCAAGATAAGCATTATTGAGCCTATAAGGTTTTGTGTTGAAAAGTATTGATGAAACATGTAATGCTGCACCGCTTGCTAATCCCCCATCGCCCATATTAGGAAATATGAACCAATCATTAACCCCTTTTATCTCTCTTATTCTTTTATTTGCCTTGACATTAGAAAATACCCCTCCTGCAAAACAGAAATTAGGAATTTTATAGGTGTTTATGCAAAATTCAATAAGTTCTTTTATTTTTTCCTCTAATGTTTCTTGAATAAAGAAAGAAATATCTTCTTTACTGAATTTCTTGTTTAATCTTTGAAGTTTTTCCCATCTTTTAGTCATTGTTATGTTTAAGATAGTTTTTCCTTCATTGATTGAATACATACTTATCAAAGGATTTTTTTTATCAGTTTTTGAATAATCTGATAAGGCCATTACTTTTCCTTCGTCTTCGAGTATTCTAAATCCTAAAGTTTGTGTTGCATCTTGAAATAATAAGCCTAAAGAATCTTTGGTTCCAGATTCATGAATCCTTTCAATCTCATTTCCTTTACATATATTGATTGTTGTGGATATACCATCTCCTAGACCATCCATAGTTATGCATATCGCTTTATCATACCCGCTACAGAAATAAGCTGATGCAGCATGAGCTAAATGATGATCCACAATGCTTATTTCTATATCATCTGAGAACCCTAATCTTTTCAGGTTCTTTTTTGTTGTTTCAATCGCTATTTTTTTGAATAACTTATTAGATCTTAATCTACCCAACATATTCATCAAAGGACGGTTCATGCTTGATAATTTGCTTCCTTTCTTTAGTTTTCTTCGTACAAAATAGTAATCTTCTTTTATTGAAGGGAAAAGTCTGGTAATGGAATTGCTAAAATCGCTTGATGGAATAGCTACCTGGTTTATGTCTTTTGGTTTTAGTTTAGCTTTTTCTAAGCAAAACCTAATTGAATGTGTTGGAAACCTTATTTCTGTTTTTCTTCTAGTGAATCTTTCTTCGTTAGCCGCAGCAACAATTTTTCCTTTAATGATCAATGCAGCTCCAGAATCATGTCCATCCCATATACCCAAAACTATCATGTTTTTCCAAAGAACATATTAGTATATATTCTTTTCTTAAGTTTTGAAAGCTTTTATAAAGATCTTTATAATCTAAAAATAGATATAAACTGAATAAAGATGAATAAAAATATCAATAAAAAAAATAAATCTTTGAAAACAATTCTAATTTCTATTATTAGTCTCATATTGTTTATTTCATTAACATATCTTTTTATATTCCAAGAAGAAGAAAGT
>PKTL01000083.1 GCA_002867475.1 Candidatus Woesearchaeota archaeon | reverse complement strand
GTCAATTAAAGGGATAAATATAAAAGGCAAAGCGGGAATGATATAAAGATTCCTTAATATGTATTGCCAATATTGGATTTCTTTATCACTGCCAATATAAAGATTCATTATCTTCATACCTATAGTCTGTCCAAGATTCTTCTGGAAATAATACATGTAAGAGAAATTTAAGATTCCAATCATTAATAATATAAGATTAGCTTGACTTGCAACATCCGGATTTTTAGATAAGAAATCAAACATGCTCATAACATTCATATCTGGGAAAAGATTTGACATAGTTATGCTAAATGAACCAATCACAAAAAAATCAAGAACTAAAAAATCAATCATGAAACTAAAACATCTTTTCCATAGACTTGTATTAGTGATATATTTTCTTGATTTAGGAAGATTCAAGTCCAATTCTTTTGCCATATCGACGATAAAGAATAATATATATTTAAAGCTTTAGTTAATAATAATCCTATGATTATAATCCAAAAAGTATCGCAAAGCCTATCCCTGCAACTCCTGCCCCAAGAAACCTGAGGATTTCAGGGCCTTTTTTCAAGTCTTTAGATGTTAATCCAATAAGAACTCCTGTTATGTGAAGCGTTGCAGTGGCAATAACAAAACCTAATGCATAAAGTAAAGGTTGCGCTAAATTTGGCATCTCAGTGCCATGTGCATGTCCATGAAATATTGCAAAAAAAGCAACAAAAAGGCTAGCATAAACTGGTTTTATTTTATTGTCGAGCGCTATAGCAATTCCTAATATTAGAACAGATAATGCGATGCCAAATTCGATTCCCATGATGCTTACATCCATCATTCCTAAAATTCCTCCAATAAGCATCACACTAACAAATGTTGTAGGTATTGTCCAGATTGCTCGTCCACCAATTTGTGCGCTGATGATGCCTACAGCAACCATTGCAAGCAAATGATCCGGACCAAAAACTGGGTGCATGAGTCCATTGATAAGGCCGCCTCCACTTGCTTCATGAGCAAAAACATTATGGGTCGAGATTATCAGAAAAAATAATAATCTGTTGATTTTTTTTAGCATAAATCTATATTAATATATCTTGTTTTTAAGTGTTTGTAAAATAAATATTAAAAAAAATAAAAGGTAATTAATGATGTTATTCGATGTTTAAAGTTGCTTATAGCAGAACCACCAATCATAGCAATCATATTCAGATGGCCTTTTTTTAGCAGTATCGACATCAGTTGCAGGAGGGATTATAACCTTATCTCCAATAAGTCCATTATTTGGCCAGTTTTCAGGCATAGCAACCTTATTAGCATCAGATATCTGCATAGCTTTAACTGCTCTTAAGATTTCATCTACGCTTCTTCCAAGTTCCTGCGGATAATACATTATGAATCTAGTTTTTCCTTCAGGATCAACTACAAATACTGCTCTTACTGTGTTAGATCCTTTTCCTGGATGGATCATCCCAAGCTTTTTAGCAACGTTTCCATGGTCCGCAATTATAGGGAATGGTATTTCAACGTCTAATTTTTCTTTTATCCATTCTTCCCATTTTATATGTGAGAATACTTGATCCATAGAAAGTCCTATAAGTTCAGCATTCAATTTCTTGAATTCGGCATCTTTTTTTGCAAAACCAACAAATTCAGTTGTACAAACAGGTGTAAAATCTGCAGGGTGGCTAAAAAGCACCATCCATTTACCTTTATAATCTCCTGGTAAATTTTTCATACCATGTGTTGTTTGTACCTTCACTTCTGGGAAAGCATCGCCTATTAAAGGCATACTTGTTTGTTTTTCTTCCATTTTATTTATTCCTCTAAATTTTTAATCAAGAATTATAGATTTTTAAAAGTTATGTTTAATAAAAAATAAAAAAAGAATAATAAACCTATTCAACAGGTTCACTAGCTAAAAATGCCCACCAAGCTTTCTTGGTTTGGATAACTTCTCCTGTTTCAGCATCAACTTGTGCTTGAACTTTCATCTGAGCACTGAATAATCCAAAAACTTTTGCTTGTCTTTCTGTTTGAACTTCATAAGCTGCTCTTATTTGATCACCACTACCAACTTCCTTAAGCTGTAATTGACATCCTTCACTACAATTCTTAAGCCTTAATTGTTCCATAGCTTTTTCTGCAGCTGCATCAGGCATAACTTTAACTTCAGCATTTTTACCATTTGATAAAGATGCATAAAGCTTTGTTTGATTCTGAGCCATTTCTTGCTTAAGTTCCATGGTGCAATCTGCATTAACACCTTTAGTTTCAATCTGATACTTATTGCTCTCACTCTTTTGAATCATTAATCTTTCTCCACTTTGCATTTGGAACTCTCCAGTTTGAGCCATGACTCTTTCACCAGCTTGAATCATTTGACCTTCTCCAGAATTAGTATACATTGTTGGGACAGCTTCTGGGTTGCCAGCTCCGGTCCCCATAGTATCTTCTTTAAGTTCAGGATCTTGAAGGCCTGTTCCTGGTTCATGCATAGGATCTTCAGCAGCGCCAATCACTAATGATAGGCTCATGATGAAGATCATTAAAAATGTTAATCTTTTCATTTTTCTTCCTCCTTTACAAAGCAAATTTAAGTGCTTTGGATATATCGATTAACAAATCAAATGTGATACTATTTATAAATCTTTTTTTTATTGGTTAAAAATATTAATAGAAATTAATAGAAAAAGTACAGAATGAATATCTGACTTTATTAAGAAATTAAAAATAAGTTATTATTAATTGTGTTAAAAACTTATTCTACTTTCACATTTACAGCTTTTGGTCCTCTGTCGCCTTCTTCAACATCAAAAGTAACAGATGTTCCATCATTAAGGTTTGTTCCTGGTTCTAATGCTGATTGATGAACAAAATATTCTTTACCATCTTCAGCAGCGATAAAGCCAAAACCTTTTGATACATTGAAAAATTTTACGCTTCCTTTCATTTTCTTATTCCCTCCATATTTTTTTAATCAGAAATAGCAAACTAAAATTCGCATGTTTAATTATGATATTACTAATTTATACATGAGAATCCATTACTATTTTTAAAACCTTGCATTTATAACATAAATTAAATTAAAAATAATTTATTGATATTTATCAATTATTATCTAGGCTTATTCAGAATCTAATTGTACGTTTTCAGCTTTTGGACCTTTTTCACCTTCAACAACATCAAAGGTTACAGAGTCCTCATCTTTTATCCTGACACCTTCAACAAGTCCGCTGATATGGACAAAATAGTCTTTTTCATCTTCTGCTGTAATAAAGCCAAAGCCTTTCTTCCCGTTAAAAAATTTTACTTTTCCTTTCATTTTATACTCTTTTATTAGCCTTTAACATGTTGGCTATGCCTAACATTTAGATTATATACTTTATAATATTATCTATTTTAACAGAATAAAATATATAAATAATCACCACTCTTGAATATAGACAGTGGATTTAGATAAAAAAATAGAGACAAGATTTAATAATATATTAAATTTAACAGATCAGATTGATGCATTTCCAAAATCAGTAAGGCCTTATCAAGATTTATATAAAGAAGTTCTTAGTGCAAGGCAAGTCATATCAAATGTAAGAACTTATCCTTTCAAAGGAATGATAGTGGTGGCAGGTGATCTTGAATATGGTGATGAAAAAATAATCCTTTCTTATATAACTGGAACAAAAATGATGGATGTTAGTGTAAGAAAAATGGGGGAAGAAAACAGTTATGATTATTCATATAGGGTTTCGCCTTTAGAAAGGATCGATAAGTTAAGTCTTCATGAGATTCTAGAATCGTCTTCAAAACTTATATATGAAAAAGTGATAAAAAGAAAAGGCATTTTACAATATTTAAAGGAATTATAATTTATTTAGAAATCATAAAGCTTAAAAAGAAAACAGATTTCCGTCTTTTTATTGGTGATAATCATGGCTAAAGAAAAAGTCAAAAAAATAAGCGCTAAAAAAGAAAAATACGCTAAATTTAACAATAAAGAAAAGTCAGGAACGTTAGATCTTAAATTTCCAGAACTTGATGATGATAGTATGAATCAGAAGCGAAGAGACGAAGAAAAATTCGATAAATTCGTCAGATTCAATAGGAACAGGCCTGCAAAAGAAATTGTTGAACGAAGAATGAAAAGCAAAAGATAGATATATCTTTTTCTAATTTTAATTGCTTTAAAACTGTTAGTTTTTTTTTAATTACAAATCGATGGATTTATATAGTTTTTAATCTAGGATTCTTTTATTGGGTGATTGACTTATGTCAAAAAAAGATAAATGTAAAGAATTAATGACAAAATTTTTTGGGCCAGCGACAGCAGCAAAAGTTGACGCTATGAGCGAAGACACTTGTGTCGATGAATGCAAAAAAATTGTGACAGGATTTCTAGGTGCAGATAAAGCAAAAGAATTCGATAGTATATAAGGAGGAACAAGATGGGTTTTAAAGACGTATTTTTTGAGAAAAGAGATTTTCGACCAGATGATAATATATTTACTCTTATCAAAGATGGTTGGATAGGTATATTAACAGCGGTAATAGTTGGTATTCTAGCTATAAATCTTAGTGGGTATATAGTAATAAGTGG
The DNA here is from genome assembly GCA_002867475.1 of Candidatus Woesearchaeota archaeon. Classification (GTDB taxonomy): domain Archaea; phylum Nanobdellota; class Nanobdellia; order Woesearchaeales; family BM511; genus BM511. Next base: position 28,379 of record PKTL01000083.1, on the reverse strand, counting down.
GAAGAAGTATTTTGATGCATTTTTCTTAGCAACAACAATAGGTATTATTATAAGATTTATAATGTCAAAAACCCTGGATGATACAAAATTTACTTTCAAGATATCTCCAGGATTGTATGTGGCGCAATTGGTTCTGATGCCTATAGGAGTAATCTTTTATGGAGCAAACCATTTTAATGTCAATGAGGTTATATATGTAGCGAGCACAACACCTTTAGCATTCGTTCAGCTTATAATACTAGTGAGTTTAGTATTTATTTCAATGTATTATATAGGAAAAGCACTGAAGCTTCCTGAAAGGTTCTCATTACTTCTAGGATTTGGTTCAGCAGTTTGCGGAACAGCGGCATTAGCAGTTACAGCACCTATCTGTAAAACAGATTCAGATGAAACCTCAATCGCATTGATATTGAATACACTTGTAACAATAGTTGGATTTTTCTTTTTTACAAAAGTATTGTTCAATTTTATGGATGTAAAATCATTTGCTGAAATAACTGGATCAGTTATTTTCCAGACAGGATTCACAAAGATGATCCTTTCAGTGATGGGAAATCCAGATATGTATGCATATGGTATGGCATTAAAAGCTCTTAGAATAGCTTTATTGATAATCTCAATACCAACAGTTGTATATATCTTAAGGAAGAAAATATTCATCCCTTGGTATATGGTTTTATTCTTGATTGCAGGAATCATAGTTAGTTTTTCTAACTTTTCAGCAGAAGTAATGGGAAGTTTTGCAAAAATCTATATCTACATGTTTTCAATGGGTCTTGCAGCAGTAGGATTGAACGCAGATATAACGAGTGTAGCAAGAAACTTCTGGAAACCATTAGGACTAGTAGTTGCAACATTTGCAATATCAATAGTATCATTTTTCTTATTGAACTTAGTTCTTTAAGAAGATACTTTTCTTTTTTTTCTTAATTTTATTATATAATCATCTCATATGCAATTCTAGAACATCCTGATCTTGAAGTACATGTGGCAAGCTAACTTTTTGTCCGTCAAACTTAGCACTTTTACCCCAGATCCTTGCAAATTTAAATTTGTCCTTAAAATCTCTATGAAGCTTTATGCAAATCTTTTCAATTGTAGAATTCTTGAAGGCTATGAGTGGTTCATCCATATCAGCTGGTTTACTTGGTTCTTTTAGATAAAGTCTAATAAGATCCAATCTATCAAAAATAAACTCTCTCAATTCATTGAGTCCTATCTTTTTTTGAGCACTAATAAAAAGATCAGGTTTCAAATTCTTTTTCATTTTTTTCTTTTGTTCTTCTGAGAGCATATCAGCTTTGTTTACAACAAGTACAACACTCATATACTTCTTATTATCCTCAACGCAATCAATGAATTCATCAGCTGAGATTGGTGTTCGTATTAAAACTTCTGCATTATTAATCCTGAACTCTTTTAATATACCTTTAACTGTTACATCATCAAGTTCAGGTGTTTGAACAGTCCTTCCAATCCTTATACCATCTTTTGCAGTTTTTCTAATCTTCACATCAGGTTTTTTACTAAAACGAATACCTGTTTCATAAATCTCTTTTTTAATACTAGGTAGTTGACTTGGTTGAGTTCCATCAAGAACAATCAAACAAAGGTCAGCGTTACGCATAGTGGATAAAACTTCCTTTCCTCTTCCTCTACCGCTAGCAGCACCATGAACAATTCCTGGAACATCTAAAATCTGAATCTTAGCATGCTTATATTCCATAACTCCAGGAACAACTGTAAGAGTTGTGAAAGCATACGCGCCAACTTCGCTATTAGCATCAGTTAAGCTATTTAGAAGAGTACTTTTACCTGCGCTAGGATAACCAAGAAGAATAACAGTACCATCACCTGTTTTCCTAACTGAATAACCTTCGCCGCTTCCACCACTTTTAGCAACTCTTTGTTCTTGCTTATCTTTAAGTTTCGCAAGCTTTGCTTTCATGAGTCCAATGGCATGTTGAGTACGCTTATTATATTTAGTATTGGAAATTTCTTTTTCCAGTTCTTTAATTTGATCAATGTCCTTCTCGAAAGCCATATTTTTTAGTTATGGGGATTACTTTATAAATATTCCTTGATATAAATAAAGTCAACAAAAATAAGCATATTTAAATAAAAGTTTTAAGTATAGGGGTTTATGAGTATTACAAACCTTGTAAAAGCAGCAATTCAAGATTTTAAATTTAAACCAGTACCTATTAGGTCAACTATTCCTTTTAAAGGTCATGCGTCTCATGAAATTGGAAAATATGGGGGTAAACCTCTTAAATTAAGAACTTCAATATTTAGAATGGATCAAGACTCAATCAATTTATATTCCAATCTTGGTGATGGGAATGGTGTAAGATATAGAAAAACTCTTATCGGTTGGGAGCCTATTGTATCAAAAAAAGGATTGCCTGAAGTAGTTTTTTACGGTGGAAAAATAGATTCTAAAATAAGAGAAGTTTTCAAGTTATATGATTAATTTATATCCAGCCTTTTTTCTTAAAGCTGTTACGTATTGCAAGAACGCTTAAGCCCATAAGTCCAAGTGCAAAGAAATAACCATACTTCCAATAGATTTCAGGTAAATGCTGAAAGTTCATACCATAGATTCCTGAAATAAGAGTCGGAACCATTATGTAAGAAGCATAAACAGTAAGTTTTTTCATAACCTCATTAAGATTGTTACTGACTGCACTCATATAGATATCCATGGAACCTGTAAGTATTTCTCTATGTGTTCCTACCATATCTATCAATTGATTTATGTCAAAATATAGGTTTCTATAATTTTTGAGGTCTGATTTTTTTATCTGACTGATTGTTTCCTTATCGATTGACAAGAAAACTTCTCTGTTTGCAACAAGTGATTTATGGAAATAAATAAGTGTCTTTTTCAAGCTGAAAATATTTTTTAGTATTGATTTATTTACATTTTTAAAAAGCTTGTTTTCAATCTTATCTATTTCATCTTCAATCTCATCAATAACATGAAAATATTCATTGATTGCTTGATACATATAGAAATGTAGAAGATGGCTTATATCCTTTCCAAAAGCTTCATCATAAGTCTTTTTAGGAAGATTATTTAATTTATCAAAAAGTGGAATCTTCTTTTTTGAAAGAATAATCAAATAATTATCACCAACAAAAAAAGATAAAGATATTGTCTTTGATTGCCCATTAGAACCTATAGGTGCAGAGATTGTTATCCTATTATAAGTCTCAAAATTCTCAATAGTTGGTCTTTCTTCAGGGTCAAGACCTTTTTCAAGATCTGAAAAACTTATCCCAAAAGTCTTTGCAACAAGCTGCAGTTCAACCTTACTAGGATTTACACAATCAAGAAGGATATTCTTCTCTTTGAGAGACATATTTTCCAAAGTAGAAATAACACTACCATGTCCATCAAAGAATTTCACCTCTATCATTAAATATAAAACTCAATTAAAATATTTATATATCTTTCTAATTATTATTTAATTAATCACTGATTAATTTTATTAATGAGAAATTATATAAACCAATTTCTTTTCTTCTAATAATATGGCAATCAAGGATTCAGATTTTGAAAAGATACGAAAACAGATTCTTGATTCAGAAAGGCCATTATTTTTTTATGATGATGATCCTGATGGGCTCATAAGCTTCCTTCTTCTTTATAGGTTTAAGGGATTCGGTAAAGGTATCATGGTAAAAAGTACACCTGAACTTAAAGGTGAATATGCTTCAAAAGTAAATGAATATTTGCCTGACTTAGTTGTTGTATTAGATAAACCAATGATCTCAAACGAGTTTTTAGAGCAAGTAACTGTTCCAATACTTTGGATAGATCATCACGCACCGCAAGAACCAAGAGGATCACAATATTTCAATCCAAGAATCGACAAAGATTCTGATAATAGTCCAACTAGTTATCAATCTTATAAGATAGCAGACAGCTCTGAAGATATCTGGTTAGCAATGATAGGTTGTGTATCTGACTGGTATCTTCCAGATTTTAAGGATGGATTCATAAAAAAATATCCTGATCTTTTATCAAAAGAACATGATACTCCACCAAAAGCATTGTTTGATTCTAAGATGTCAACACTTTGCAAGATATTTAGTTTCATACTAAAAGGAAAATCATCACAGATAAACAAGATGATAAAAATAATGAGCAGGATCGATGACCCTTATGAATTATTAAATCATACAAGTCCAAGAGGAAAACTTGTATACAAATACTTCGAAGAGATGGAAACCGAATACCAATCTATATACAAAAGGATTGATACAAGCGATCCAAAAATAATTAAATTCTTCTATGAAGAGAATAAAGTGAGCTTTACAAGTGATATGAGTAATGAACTACTTCACAGAAATCCTGAAAAGGTTATAATGATTGGTAGAAAAAAAGGAAATGAATTCAAGATGAGCTTAAGAAGCACAAAACATAACCTTCCTGAAATATTAAAGTATGCTCTTAAAAGTGTAAAAGGATACGGTGGAGGTCACACAAATGCTTGTGGCTGCGTGGTAAATGAGAAGGATTTTGACAAGTTCTACAAGCAGTTTAAAGACAATTTATAGTCGAGAAAAATAAATGTTTTTTTAAATTTTTAGCAAGCTTTATATATCCAACCTAATTTCTAAACCCTAAATTATGATATCCAAGGTAATAAACATGATAACAAGACTAAGAAACGTTTTGAACAGAAGAACAAAAGAGATTGAGTACTTTTGGGCAGGACATGGAAACAATCCTTTGAAGCATCTAGGATGCAAAGATTTCTCAGAAAAACAAAGCAAATAATTTTTTACAATTTTACTTTTAATTAATTTTATCTAATTTATCAGAAGTCACACTACTTCATTTCGTAAAGCAAAAAAATTTTTACTCAATTCTCGTTCTGGCCAATTAATATTTATGATATTTATTAAGTAAATATTAATTTATAGGCACAGACGATGACTTCTGATATGGTTTCTTTATCGAAAAGTTTATAATAGGAATAAATAGAGTATTTGTTGTGAACAATAAATGGATAAGATAAAATCTATCAAAGCAAGAGAAGTTCTGGATTCAAGAGGGAATCCAACAGTGGAAGTCGAAGTTTATGCCAATGGGTCTATGGGTAGAGCAATCGTTCCAAGTGGTGCATCAACAGGAATATATGAAGCTGTAGAGCTTAGAGATAAGAAGAAGCGATATGGTGGTAAAGGTGTCCAAAAAGCAGTAAGCAATGTTAATAAAATTCTTTCAAAGAAGATGAAGGGGATAGATATTACTGATCAAAGATTAATAGATCAGACAATGATAGATTTAGATGGGACTGAAAACAAGAAAAAACTTGGTGCAAACGCAATTCTTGGTGTTTCCATGGCAGCTGCAAGGTGTGCTGCAAAAATTCAGAATCAAACATTATATTCATACCTTAATAAAAAAGCGAACACAATTCCTATACCTTTTGCAAACATAATAAATGGGGGGAAGCATGCAGGCAATGATCTTAATATGCAAGAATTTATGATAGCACCAATCAAAGCAAAAAATTTCTCAAACGCGACAGAGATGGTTGCTGAAACATACCATGAATTAAAAAGTATAATCCAGAAAAGGTATGGTTTGAATGCTGGGAATGTTGGTGATGAAGGAGGGTTTGCACCACCTATAAGTACGCCCGAAGAAGCATTAGCAATGATAGAAGATGCAATAAGTAAAGCAGGTTATAATAAGAAGATAAAGATAGCCATGGATCCTGCAGCGAGCGAATACTATTCAAAAGGATTGTATAAACCTGTTGATAAAAGCCTTAAAGATGAAGAAATTATAGAATTCTATGAGGATCTGGTTGAATCATATCCAATAATCAGTATAGAAGATCCTTTCGATCAGGATGATTTTAATAATTTTGCAAAATTCACTAAGCGAAACAAGAAATTACAAGTGGTTGGTGATGATCTTCTTGTAACAAATCCTCAAAGGATAAGGGTTGCTCAAGAGAAAAAGCTTTGTAATGCTCTTTTGTTGAAAGTGAATCAGATTGGAACTCTTAGTCAAGCAATTGATGCAGCTAATATGAGTCTTAGAAATAAATGGGGTGTCATGGTCAGCCATCGAAGCGGGGAGACTGAAGATCCTTTCATTGCAGACCTTGCAGTTGCTCTTGGTAATGGTCAAATAAAGCTTGGAGCACCAGCAAGAAGCGATAGAGTAGCTAAGTATAATCAGCTTCTTAGGATCGAGGAAGAACTTGGCAGAAAAGCTAAGTACTCTAAGTTTTAATTTTATTTGTTACTTAATAGTAATAACAAAATAGAAAGTTTTATATACTTTCTTTACTTCTTTTTTTATATGGATATAAAAGATATTGATGATTGGAACCCATTACAAAATGGAGAACTTAACAATCTGATAAATGAAACAATCGAAGGTTTAGAGGAAGGTGGCTTGGAACAGAATGTTTCAGTGGGTAGCTTATCCTCTGCAAAAAGCATAAGGAACCATACAAAAGATTATCTTTTTGCATTCTTAAAAGCTGGAAGCCAGCAAGTCACTAGTGCTAAACATGTAACTGCTTTAGGTATGGTAAATGCGTATAGGGCAATGATAAATGAAGAACCTTTAGATGAATTATCTGAAGATTTAGATTATAAGGTTATCAATATTCAATTAGGAAGCGTGGATGAAATCTATATCCAGCAAGGGAACAAAGTCTTATACGGTGAAAAACTAGACAATAACAGTGTTTTGCTTGAAAATTTTAAAAAAACAGAACAATATCAACTGATAAAAGAGATGAAAGCCTTAAAATAATTAGATTTATAAGTAGAGCTTTCCAATAAGATAAAAATGTGGTCGCGAGATTCTGAATCAGACAACCTTGAAAAAGTGCTTGAAGGAATGAAAGAAAATTCAGATAAGTATCCTGAAGGTTCAAATATTAGCACTTCTTTTCAATATAAAACTCTTGATTCTTCAGCTAAACCTATTGAACATTATAAGCCCACATTTTATGATAAGGTTTATTGCTATCTATCAACAATCACACCATTTAAAGAGATGAAGCAATTATTTAACAATTTATAGATCTCTTGCCATTCTCATAACCAATTTCTCAGGAACAGCTAAAAGTTCGTATCTTCCATTATATATCTCTTTCAAGCCTTGGATGCATTGGATATCAAACTGGAAATGTTTCTCATCTTCACTACTTACTGACATATAATAATTAAGTTGTTTTCCTAAATGTATATCTGGAAAAACTTTAGGTAGGTTAATAGAAATCGATTGATATGCAGGCAATTTATTACCTAATATATCTGATAATTTTTTTTCATCTGATAGTTTCAGATCTTCTTTCGATTCTAATAAAGCCCTAGATGAAAGTGCAAGACTATATAGGAACTTTGATTCTTTAGTTATGTTTGTGCCAAGAACTTTAGCAAATAATTCAGCTTGGTGTGGGGAAAATGTGATTTTTTTATGGGTTTCACCTAAATATTCTATTTCTGGTATTTCTCGATTCATAAATATGTGGGTGTCCTCTTTTTTAGGATTATCATGAGCTTTTGTAATGATTCTTTTTTCAACATCTGATATGTCTTCATCATCAAATCTTATGATGTCTCCTTCACTAACTGCGTATCCAAAATTAGCAAGTATTGATCTTGTTTTTTTAAGATCGGTTGGGAAATTATTCAAAATGTCTGTTAATGTAAGCATTCCAGGAACAATCACTCTTTTACTTTTTGGTTCCATATATTGAGGGTCATGTATGGAATTATCATCTCCTGTTGATATGCAAAAAGATATTATGTCTCTATTATCATATTGTATTTCTTTCATCTTTTTTTGGAATAGTTCATGATTTATATAATTAACTAACAAGTAGTATCATATAAAATAATTAAATATATAAAGTTCTAACACAATATAGATTATATGGGTGATGGGAAAAAACCGTTGGTATTAGTAATAATGGATGGGTTTGGGCTTCGTTTCTGGCGTAGGGGAAACGCTATAAAATTAGCAAAAACTCCAAATATTGACAAACTTTTTAGAAAATATCCAAAGTCAAAGCTGGGTGCAAGCGGGGAAGCAGTCGGTCTTCCAAAAGGCTTTCAAGGCTCAAGCGAAGTAGGACATTTAACCATTGGAAGTGGGAGAATAATATACCAAGATCAGGTAAAGATAAATAATTCAATCGAAAATGATGAATTTTTTTATAATCATTCTTTTCTTGAAGCAATAAAAAATGCGAAAAAAAACAAGAAAAACTTGCATTTGATGGGTTTGCTTCAAGACCAAGGAGTTCATGCTCATCAAAATCACCTTTTTGCATTGGTGGAACTATGCAGCAGATATGAAGTTACACCTTATATACATATAATAAGTGATGGTCGTGACACGCCTCCAAAAAGTGTCAAGAAATATATTGATGAATTATTGAAAATAATTGAGAAATATCCTGCAAAGGTCGCTAGCATTACAGGAAGATATTATGCGATGGATAGAGACAAAAGATGGGATCGGACAAAACTTTTCTACGATCTTTTGATAAAAGAAAAATCTGACAAGAAAAAATTCAAGAATATCTATGAAGCAGTAAAACAAGCATATAAGGATAAAGAATTTGATGAGTTTATCAAGCCAAGGATGACAACAGATTTTACTAAAGTCGATAAGGATGATAGCTTGATATTCTTCAATTACAGACCTGACAGGGCAAGGCAGATAACTCAAAGCCTGATAGATCCAAAATTTAGAGGATTCAATGTAGTCAGACGGAACATAAATTTTGTCGCTATGACAAGATATTATGCTGAAATTGATTCTCCAGTTGCATATGAAAGAACAAATGTAAAAAATGTTTTAGCAAGGGTGTTAAAAGATAACAAGAAAACACAACTTCGAATAGCTGAAACAGAAAAATATGCGCATGTAACATACTTCTTTAACGACGAGATAGAAAAACCTTACGCTGGAGAAGATAGAGTACTTATTCCAAGCCCAAAAGTCGCAACATATGACTTGAAGCCTGAGATGAGTGCTTATGAGATTACTGATTCACTTCTTAAAGAGATGAACAAGCAAAAACATGACTTGATAGTTGTCAATTTTGCAAACTGTGACATGGTAGGCCATACTGGAAAAATTAAACCAACCATTAAAGCAGTCGAAACAGTCGATAAATGTGTTGGAAAAGTCGTTTCAAAAACACTTAATTTTGGCGGTTCTGCACTTATTATTGCAGATCATGGAAATGCTGAAATGATGATCCAAAAAGATGGTTCTCCTTGTACTTCACACACATTAAATAAGGTTCCATGCTGTCTTGTGGGTACAAGGTACAGGAAGATTCGAAGTGGTGGTTTAGCTGACGTTGCACCAACATTATTGAAGCTACTGAAAATTGAGCAGCCAAAAGAGATGACTGGGAAAAGCTTGATTTGAATCTGATTATTCTCTATAAAAATAGAAAAATTTAAATATTAGTAAATGTTACACTTATTCAGTGATAACATATGTCTATTGATAAGAAAACATTTTTCAAGGAAAGAAGTCCTGGTCAAATAAAAAAATTCTCCACTGTAAAAAATATTTCAGACGAATACGTTCATGAGATAGAAGCAATAGAATTAGATGAAGCAGTAATACTTGAGACTCAACTTATTCCAAAACAAAATGTTAGAAAAAAGAAGTTTGGAAAAGGATTCTCGCCATCAAGGGAATTCAGGAAATATGGTGGTGAAGTCCATATAAAAAGTCCAACGCTCGAAGAAATTGCAAGTTTTAGACCAGTTGACGCAAGATTTGAAGCAATGGAATCAATCGACGCCAAAGCATATAATGGTCTAGTTTTTACGCCGTTTAGCGGCGATGACTTAAGACCAAGAAAAATCCCTCTTATTGAATCTCTTGAAGGTGCGAAGCTTTACGCATATGCTTGTTTGAAACATAGGGATGAAGATGAACCATTTAGCATAAGCAACTATTTTCAGGATAAACATTTCAAATCAATAATAGAATTATTCCCTTACGATGATGCAAGAGGTGTCGAAATGGATGGTGCTGAGATTGATGTAAAAATGCCATCTCGACATAAAACTGGAAGATACAAGTTCAAACTAACCTCAGTTCCTGTAATTGATAATGAAAACAAGCAAAAAATATCATATTCATTCAACTCAACCCACGAATGCGACAGCAAAAGAGGAATAATCAGATTCAAGCACCCGCAGGCAGAGGGTGAAAGAAACCTAGTAACCTTAGATTCGCATGATGTGGCAGCATACCTAGCAGTAATAGATATGTACTCTAGACAAGGAAATATTATACCTTTAGAACAAAGTCAGATTCCAATACCAACACAAAGAACAGTGGATTTCTATGAGAAACTGAACAATAACGTGTTGATAAAAGATAATGGCAAAACAAGACCTTTAAATCTAGCAGAAAAAGAGATACTTCTTTGGGGATTAGTGTATAAGACTCAAGGATCAGAAAAACCAGAAGACCACCCAACATTTTTTGCAAAAGGAACAAAAGTAAGAGATTATCAGTGGAGGGTTTGACGATGTCCTTAGACTCAATTTTGAAAAGAGTTGATAAGATTAATTCTGAAGAAGAATTAGTTGAAATTTTATCAAAAAAATTCAATAATAATTTGGATTTGATTCATTATGAGAAAGGTATCGCTGACTTTTTAGAAGTTCCTAGAAAAACTGATGATATTCTAAGGGCATTAGTACAACAAGGTTATATTAATCCTGAAAATTATGATGGGAGGCTAGTAAGAACTGGAAGTAAAAGACAAATGTCTAGATTGTTAAGACCTGAAATTGTAGGAAGAGATATTTCAATTGAAAACTATCGAAAACATATAACCTTAAATTCTTCAGAATATACTAATTTGGATAATTTACCTAATCACAATCAATTATTGGCTTTTGCAAGTGAATTATCTGGAGAAAACATTAGTAATAAGTCGGATTTAGCAAAAGTTTTTGTACAATATGGTGTTTTAAGTGGTGAGCTTCAAGAAGGACAATCCATATTCAAACCAGGTTCTCAAAGCTCTTTTTATATTAATAAGGATATTGTTGGTGATGAATTGGCTGAGGCTAATTTCATAAAGTTTATTAGTGAGAATTATAGCAGTCTTGATGAGATATCTCAATCTAAAACATTATCAATTTTTTTAGGCGTTACTAATTCTAAAGGAGCAATTCAAGAAGCTATAAATGAAATGGGAATTTTTCCTGAATCATTTAGAAGTTATGCTTCAACTAATATTCCTGAACAATTTAGAAGAAAAGGTAAACCAAAACCAGCTTCAAAAAGAAATAATTCAAGCAAAGAAATATCAGAAACTTTTCAAGGGAAAAAATCTGCAGTGTTTGACAAAGGTGAAGCATTCGAACAAGTTGTAGGATTATACTTATCTTATACTAATCCTGAAGAATTAATAATACCACAATATTGTTTAAATGTTACAGATAATCATTTTGGAACAAGAGTGGATTTTAAGGTTGGAGAAAAATTTGTAGAAGTCAAATGGGGAAACGCTAAAGAAAATATTGAAGAAACCCATCAAAAACACACAAGCCTAACTGATAAGTTGTATGAAGTTGTAAGACTCGAAGACCAAGTACAAGTAGGTGTAGAAACCGCCAAATTTGAAGATCTTTACAAAGGAGCTGAAATCTCATCTTCGTTAGACCATATTTCAAATATTCTTTTAGAAAATCAAAATGACTCAAAATTAATGATAGCTATAAGAGATTATTTCTATGGTGTTGTTGAAGATGCAAATCATAAAAATGGAGAAGAAAGAAAAGAGTATATTTCTCAAAAACTTCAAGAATTAAAAGAGGTAAAAAGAGAAGAACTATCAAATTACTTGAAAGAAAATACTCGCTCAACCTTTCAAACACTAGAAGCACATTTTGAACATGAAGGAGAATTATATCGGGCTTTCATAAGTCCTTCACAATTGGCTAGAGAAGAATCAGAAAAATATGAAGCAACATATAATTTTGGAGATTTAGGATTCAAAAACGAGCTTGATAGAAATCTAGCAGTATTATTAGAATATGCGAAAGAAGGCGTAAGAGTTGAAGATATGGTGGAAGATGTGGATGAATTAATACATCCTTTATTTATCATGCCAAATAGTAGAAGGGTTTCAACAAATGGACATGAAGATGCTACTAAAATAGAAAGTCTTGAACAAGCAGTTGATATTCTTGCACTTTCTCAAGAAGCATATAGTGATACGATGGAATATGTTGGATATCATGGGGTTAATTGCTAAAAGGTGTTTAAGATGGGTCGAAGATGGGATGTAGAAAGAGTACAAGATGTAATCTTTGATATTGCATATAATCTTTCTGAACAAGGGATTGAAGAAGTGAATATTAAAACTCTAAAAAGTCTAGGTTCTGAACCATTGCAATTATATAACCAGATATTAAGGCCTGGATGCAATATTGTTGATGAAGAAGTCTCAGATCTGTTCGGTGAAGATAAGTGGGGTAGTTTTATGGATCTTTTAAGTGAAGAGCTTGAAGGTATTCAAGAAATAGCAAGCAATAAAAGAGATTATTCTATGTTGTCTGAAAGAGAACGTCAAGAGATAAGTGCTCTTGAACACTTAGTGGATATGAAATTTATCACTGAAGGTGAGGCAAGAGAAGATTTTAGAGAGATGCCTTGGCATACAATTCATTATGAAAGAAAATTTTTCCCAGATGAGTCTTCACTAAGAAAAAGATCAGAATCGGATATATTGAAGGTGCTAGATCAGCATAAAAAAGAAAGAGGTATAGATAGATCTAATCTTGATTTTGTGAAAGGAAATCTCTATGAAGCTTTGGTTGGTAACTACTTGGTCGAAACTTATGGAAGAGAAAATGTTCGAGCACAAGTTCTAAAAAAAGTAGATTATACAGGTCTGGATGAGAAAGAACACAAACAAGTAATTCTTGATTTCCTAGTAAATGATAATGAAATAATTGAATCAAAATGGAAAAATGGTCTTGATAACATATTGGAATCTATACTTCCACAAATCCAAGCAATGAAAGATGATGTGGAGAAAAAAGGTATTACAAAAAAATATGATGCAAGAATAATTGCAAGAAATAAAGATGAAGATACTTTAGCTTACTATTTAGAAAATATTAATCTTAAAAAGGATATTGAAAAAATGAGATTGAAGCTTGAAGGAAGAACTCAAGAATTATTCGGCTATGATACTTTTGATGATCTAATAAGATCTAATTCTGAATTAAACCAAAGTGTCTATTTTGGGATTCTTGATAAAATAAATGAATTGATAGAAAAAGAAGATGTATCTTTGATGAAAAATTATAAGAAAGCACTAGAAAGAATATATCTGAATGGTGAAGATGTTTCATTAAAGATTGAACTTTTCCATGATGCTTATGTTTCAAAAAATAAACGGATTAGCTGTAAAGAGGTGAATGATCTATTTGGTCAAGAAAAAATCTACGAAGAAGAAAAAAGAGGAAGAATGCTTAAGGTTTCAATGACAAACCATTCAGAAAAAAGAACACAAAAAAATAATTTGCTACAAATGTATAATACTTATTTTGGAACTGAAGAAAAAAAATTGACTGAAGAAATGGTAGGTGAACTTAATTCTTTATCAATCGAAGATAAAAATCTTACTGCATCATGTCTTTGTGATGTCATACAAGGGAAATCTGTTAGACGAAATGGAAAAAAGAAAAAAGATATTGATGGTTTAACTGAATTAAGAAATAGTATAACTAATGCAGTGCAGTTAAAATTTGATGAATATAAATTAGCATTGCAAGATTTCGATGCTTTGAATTTACAAACCACTGAAAAAGAGAAGATGTACGATTCTTTGATTGAAATGTTGGGATTAAATAATGTTGAAAAAAATATATTTAACTCTGATAAAAAAACAGAGGGAATTTTTAGAAGATTATACACAAATTTTCAAAGTAATGGTTTGGAATCGCCTTCTAGAAAGCAAATGGAAAATGAGTTTAAAAATAATATTCTTCCAGTATTTAATGAATTTATAATCAAATCTGAAAATTTGATGGATAACTTAGAAAAGAGCTTTATAAGTGCAAATTCAACTTTTACTGAGAAGACGGAATTAATAGATAAATCTGTACTTTATCATGGAAAATTAAGAGTGGATTTTATGAAAAAATTAGAATCAATTCCTACATATATGGCAATCTTAAACGCAAAAAAACTTATGGATGAACAATATGAAAAGAAAGGTTATGATGATTTTAGTAGTTTTTCAAAAGAAATAATTGATGGTTATTCTAAAATTCATGAGGGTCTTTTTAATGATCCTTTTTCAGTATATTGTGGAGATATATTAGGTTGTATGCATTCTATGACTAAAAGAACACCTCACTTTGTTGATTTTTTCAACAATTTGTTAGAAGAAGGTCCGATAAGCGAAAAGATTTCTGAATTTTATGGTATCTTAACTTTTCAAGATCAATTTAGTTTTTTTGCTAATAAAACCTGTGTGCTTGATGATGCTAAATTAAAAAGAATAAAAAATGAAGATTTTGATTATGAAAATATATGGAGTTTGGAGGAAGTTATACAAAATTTTCATAATTATGATAATTCTTTAACTCCTGAGGAAAATTTCAATACCTATGAAATGAATCTTTTAAATCTAAATAGAAGTTATATGAGGTATCTTTTTAAGGATAGGTCTTGGTTGGAGGATGAATCGGAAAATGAAATAGCTATAGATAATTTATTATCTATTTCAAATTTTTATACTGAAAGGTTGGTAAAAGCCAAAACTCTTTTTGCAAGAGGTGTAAGTGATTTATCTGAATATATATCTAAAGGTAAAATTAATTTAGAATATGTAAAAGGTAATTTTGAGGAAGGGAGAATGTATATTCAATTATTAGATCGTAAGGATAATATTTTCTATAAATCTCTATGTTTAAATGATGGGGAATTTGAAGAATATTTAAATAATACAAAAAAGGGTGAGGTTGATGAGTTTATTTTAGATAAAGCTATTGAAAGTTTTGTTGGTGAAGCTATACCTCAAGGAACCTTAAATGAAGGGTTATTTGATGAAATGCATCATTTCCCAAGTACAGAAAGTGGGATTCAAGCGGTGGCAGACACAATATATGATCTATCTAGAAAGGTTTAAATAGTCTAATTCTTAAGGTTTTTCCATGGTATTCAAAGCATATGATATAAGAGGGATTTATGGAACTGATCTGACTGAAGAATTAGTGTATAAGATTGGGCGAGCATTTGTGCAGTTTCTTAAAGCAAGAAGTGTGGTTATTGGTTATGATATGAGGGAATCAACACCAAAACTATTAGATTCATTAATTAAAGGGATAACGGACGAAGGAGCAAACGTAATAGATATAGGCTTAGTATCAACGCCTATATCTTACTTTGCCAATACTTTCTTTGGAGTTGATGGAAGTATTATGCTTACAGCAAGCCACAACCCAAAAGAATACAATGGATTAAAATTATGCAGACAGAATGCTATTCCATTAAGCGGTAAAAGTGGAATAATGGATATTAAAGAAATCGTTGAAAAAAATGAATTTCAACCTTCAACAAATAAAGGTGGGACTGTAAAAAAGGATGGGAAATCAGAATATTTCAAAGCTATGATGTCACACTTAAATACTGAAAAGAAATTAAGCTTTGTATGTGATTACTCAAATGCTATGGGTGTTGTCGAACTAGAACCATTGAAAGAATATGCAGATATAATTCCAATGTATGAGGAACTTAATGGAAACTTTCCAAACCATGAAGCAAACCCTTTAAAATTTGAGCTTTACAGCAATCTAAGCGAAAAAGTTAGAGAAAACGATGTCTCCTTTGGAGTTATGATAGATGGAGACGCTGACAGAGCAGGATTCGTAGATGAGAACGGTGAGATAATCTCAAATGATCTCATGACTGCACTTATTGCAAAAGATATTCTCTCAAGAAAAGGACCAGTAAAGATACTTTATGATTTAAGAAGCTCAAAAATAATCAAGGAAGTTGTTGAATCGATTGGTGGAGAGGCAACAAAATGTAGGGTTGGTCATGCATTCATAAAGCAGCAGATGAGACAAGAAAAAGCGGTTTTCGCTGGAGAACTTTCTGGACACTTTTATTTTGAGGAAAACACTGTTGCTGAAAGCACGCTTCTTGCAATAATTCATGTTATGAATATACTTCTTAGTACTGGAAAAAAATTATCGGAATTGATCCATGAATTAAAGGTTTATGCAAAGTCTGAAGAAATAAACCTTGAAATTGAAGATAAGGAACGAGTTCTTGAAAAATTAGAAGTGTTCTACTATAAAGGTAAATCAGAACACTTGGATGGATTGACTTTGGAGTTTGATGATGGTTGGTGGTTCAATGTCAGAGCAAGCAACACGGAACCAATCTTAAGAGTGAATATTGAAGCAGACACAAAAGAGATATTAGAAAAGAAAAAGTATGAGCTTCTAGAGACAATACAAAAGATTGTTGAACATAAAATATGATTAATCATAAATTATATAAATAACCTATTTCCATCTTCGATTCATACAGAAAGTCATAAATGACTTTGGTATATAAAATTTGGGAGAAATTTTAATATGGCAGATGATTATTCAGACGAATATTACGACGACGAAGTCGGTTACGGTGAAGAAGAAGATTTATCAGATGATGATGACTTAAGTCCTGAAGAAGAAGGTTTCATGAAAGGTTATGATGAAGCAACTGAAAACGAGGATGAAGATTCTGAAGATGAAGACGAATTCTAAACCTTAAAATTTTTTTTTTCTAACTTTTTTTCTCAATAAAATAAATTTGTAAAATTTAATCACTCATTATATTTTTTTCAATGTTTAAACTAAGAATATAATGAATAAACTATTTAAATGACTCTATCTAATATTAATATATGGTATTTAGATTGCACAAGATTTCAAAGCTCATGCAAAAGGATGTCAAGACTATTGAAGAAGATGAACCTATCTCAAAAGCAATAGAGGTAATGAACTTCTATAAGATAAGTTGTATAGTTGTCACACGAAAAGGTTCGCCTACTGGGATAATTACGGAACGGGATTTGATAAATAGGATGCTTGCAAAAAGCAAATGCACAAAAAAAGGAAAAGTCAAAGAGGTCATGACAACTCCAATAGTTACAAAAGAATCTAATTTTCCAACAAGTAAAATAGTAAAGTTGATGAATGATTATATGATAAGGCATGTTCCTATAGTTAATGAAGGAAAAGTTATAGGGATAGTCACACAGACAGATATTGTTAAATATACTCAAAAAGCGATGAGACATAGAGAGATAGCTTTATTGACTATAGTGATAATGATTATAATCTTGATAAACTTGGTGATAAGATGAAAACTTTTCTAAGAACCGCAATAGCAAGTCTAAATCCTAATCTATATTCGACGCTATGCCAAAGATCTTATAAAAAAACAGTAATCTATTTCTTATTATTGATATTAACTTTTACATTATTATCTTTTATATTATCATCACCTTCAATAATAAAATTCTATTCAAGCTTCGATGAAAATCTTGAAAAAATAGATAATCTTGGAGCGAGTTTTCAAGCATCAACTCAAGGCGAAGTAATACTTCTTTCTAATCCATTAATAGTTGTAGATTCAAGCAGAAATTCGACAAATGGGGAATACTTGCTTATAACTGATGACATTATATACAAACGAAAAATTTTTGGATATAAAGAGATAAAAACTGATGATTTGAATCTAGTGCAAACATTGAAGGAGTCTAAATTATTGATAATATTATTCCTTGTACTTTCACTTCCAACATTCATATTTTTGTTTACATTATTTAATGTAATCAAATATCTACTTTTAGCAATCTTGATATCTCTAGTAGCATTGATAATTATAAGGTTGTTAGGTTATGATATAAGTACAAGACAAATATTTGATTCAAGCTTATATTCGATTATAATCTTGCTTTTAGCAAAGATTCTTTTGATAATAAATTTCAAATATGTTAATTTGATACCTCTTTTGTTATATGTTGGTTGGTATATACTTGTATTGATACTTTTGAATGATTCAAAGATTGGATTTAAAGAAGATGTACCAAAAATAAAAAATTTAAAGAAGAAACAATCAAAATCAGCAAATATTAATCTTGACCCTTCCGAAATGCAGAAATTAAAAGAGTTAACTAAAGGAAAATAATAAATAGTAAAACAGTTAAATTTATGAATTAAAATAAAAAAATATCTATTAGGTGACAATCTTGCAAGACAATAAAAAATATATTTCACTAATAATCATCCTGCTTATAATTGGAGGAGCAGTAGCTTTAATATTTCCTTTTTTAATAAGTATAATCACAAGCGCATTAGCAGCTTATCTATTTTATCCTCTTTATGAAAAAATATACAAAAAGATAAATAAGCAAAGATTATCTGCATTGCTCACAACACTAATAATAACCTTACTAATACTTCTTCCAGCAATAGCAATTATAAATGGTCTTGCAATCCAAGCAAAATCAGCATACACAATAATAGTTGATAATGTTGGAAATCAAGAACAATTAGAGAATCTTCAAGCATTGACAAAAGAAAAATTAGGACTTGATTTCGATTTAGGAAAAGTCATAACTGATTTTGCAAGCTTCATAACATCATTCACAAAAGATTTCTTAACATCTCTTCCAAACAAGATAATCCAAATATTTCTCTTCTTTTTCTTATTCTATTACTATCTAAAAGAAGGTCCTGAAATAATAAAGAACCTTAAAGAATTATTGCCCTTATCGAAAGATAATAGCAAGAAGATCTTGAAGAAAGTCGATGAATTGCTTAAAGCAATAGTTTTTGGATCATTATTAACTGCATTAGTACAAGGAGCAATAGGAGGAATAGGTTTTTTGATATTTGGAATAGACAGCCCTCTTTTTTGGGGATTTGTAATGGCAATCTTTGCACTTATACCTATGATAGGTACAGCAGTGGTTTGGTTACCTGCATCACTAATTCTTATAATAACCGGATATATCAATTCAAACGCGTGGATGATAGGAAAAGGAATAGGGTTAGCAATCTATGGAGCACTTATAATAAGTTTAGTTGATAATTTCCTAAAACCTTATCTTATAGGCGATAAGGCAAAGCTTCATCCAGCAATCGTGCTGATAGGAATCCTTGGTGGGATATCATTAATGGGTTTTGTAGGGATAATAATAGGGCCTATAATAATGGCATTAGCATTAAGCATCATAGAGATATATAAATTAGAGATGAAAAAACAAGGCCGCTAAATATAAATTAAATTAAATTCAAATTAAAAAATCACAATTTCAACATAAAAAAGAGGTGTAATCTTGAAACTTAAAGTAAAGAAGATTAAAATATCAACAGGTAATGTGCTTGTTGCAGTGATGAACATATCGGATTCGCAATTTTATGACTTATACAATGGTGATAGGATAAAAATAGAAAATTCTAATGGGGAAAACATAACAACTTTTCTTGATATAACAAATAGTGATGAGCTTGTGCCAAAAGGAACAATAGGCATATTTGAAGATACAACAAGGCACATAAATATAAAGCAAGGAGAAAGCGTAACAATTTCCGCACAGAAAAAACCAGATAGTATAACTTTTATAAAGAAAAAGTTAGCAGGAAAAAAGCTTAGTTATGAAGAATTTTATTCAATAATAAAAGATATCTCAAACAACAGATTAAGTGATATTGAAATAACCTATTTTGTAGCGGCATGCTATACGCATGAACTTAATGATAAAGAAACAGTTGACTTAACAAAAGCTATGATTAACACAGGGGAATCCCTTCATTTTGGCCATAGGTTAGTTCTTGATAAGCATTGTGTCGGGGGCGTTGCTGGAAACAGGACAACTATGATGGTAGTACCCATAATTGCGGCAGCTGGATACCTTATGCCAAAAACAAGTAGCAGATCAATAACGAGTGCTGCAGGAACAGCAGATACTGTTGAAGTATTATGTAATGTTACTTTTTCGATCGATCAGATGAAAAAAGTTATTTCAAAGACTAATGCGTGTTTAGCATGGGGTGGCGCATTGAAATTAGCACCTAGTGATGACAAGATAATAAAAGTTGAATCACCCATAAGTCTTGATCCAACAGGTCAACTTCTTGCAAGTATTCTTGCAAAAAAGAAAAGTGTTGGTGCAAATGTGCTTTTGATAGATATCCCTGTTGGTAGAGGAGCAAAGATAGAAGATCTTAGTGAAGCAAAAGCACTCAAATCCAAATTTAAGAACATCGCAAAAAAATTAGGGATGAAGATAAAAGTAGTCATAACAGATGGTTCAAGCCCTATCGGGAAAGGTATAGGTCCAGCACTTGAAGCTAGAGATGTTCTTTGGACATTATCAAATGATCCAAGAGGTTGTAAAGACTTGCGTGAAAAAGGGATGGATCTGGCAATAAAACTTCTTAAATTAGCAGGCGAATCAAAAGCGAAGAAAAAAGTATCTGAACTTATTGAAAGCGGCAAGGCGTACGAAAAATTTATAGAGATAATTCGAGCTCAAGGTGGAAAAGAAGTTCATGCAAGTGATATTAAACTTGGGAAAAACTCATTAGATATCCGAGCATCCGAATCAGGAACAATAACCTTTATCGATAACAAATTTGTAAATAGGGTTGCTAGGATTGCAGGTGCACCAACAGACAAGGAAGCAGGAATTTATTTGCATATACGAAAAGGAGATATTGTTAGTAAAGGACAAAAGCTTTTCACTATTTATTCTAACAGTTTAGAAAAGATGGACTATGCAAATGAATATGTAAAAAAGCATTTTGGGATTGAGATAAGAAGTAGTGATCCACTTTTCAATAAAGTTTAATCTAATTCTTATAATTTATTATTTTTTATTCTAAAGATTATTCTAAAGATTTAAGTATTATGAGCTAATATGTAAATTACATGGTTTACATAAGATTTGAAGAGGTAACAATCAAAGCAGGGGGGAAAATTCTCTTAAAAGATTTCATATTAGATATTGAAAAAAATGATAAAATTATTTTTATGGGTAAATCAGGTATAGGTAAATCAACTATAATAAAAACTCTTCTTGGGTTTCACCAAATAGAAAAAGGAAAAATATTATTTAGAAATAAAGAAATAAAAAATGATCTTATCAATTTTCGAAAAAAGTTTTCATATCTTCCTCAAAACACAAATATATATCAAGGAAAAGTCATTGAACTTTTTCAAGAGATAGCAAGTTATAAAAATTCAAAACTATTATATGATCAAAAATCTCTTGATAAAGAATTAAAATTTTTCGAATTGGAAAAAGATATTTTAAAAAAAGATTTCACTTCATTATCAGGAGGAGAAAAACAAAAAACGTTGCTAATATTAGCTTTTCTTTTAGCTAGGGGGATATTTTTACTTGATGAGCCAACAGCATCATTAGATGCTTCAATGAAAAATAAGGTTATCAAAAGGCTTGAAGGTATGAACTCGACAATAATCGTAATAAGCCATGATAAAGGATGGAATAATAAATTCAAAAAGATAAAAGTGGGTAAATAGATATGGAAGGAACAATAGATATAACAAATATCGCATTCTTAGCATCATTTCTCTTACTTTTAATACCTTTATTGATAAGTCATTTCTTAAAATTAAAAATAATCAAAGAATTTTCAATATCTATATTTAGAATGACTGCTCAATTGTTCTTAGTGGGAATATTCTTGGTTTTTTTATTTGACTATAATAACTTATTATTAAATATAGCTTGGTTTTTGGTAATGGTGATTTTCGCAGGGTTCTCAGTCATAAATGCAGCAAATCTAAAACTTAAAAAATTCTTCTTTCCTATAACTTTATCATTAGGAATAACAGCTTTTTTGATGATGGCATATTTCAATTATGTAATTATTGGGATATCTAACATATTTGATGCTAGATACATGATAGCTATAGTTGGTATGATTCTTGGTAATATCTTAAGATCAAATATTATAACCTTGAATAATTTTTATGATTCAATAATAAAAGAAAAAGAGATTATGCAATTCAAATTTACTATGGGCGCAACACTGTATGAATCGTTAAAGCAAAACATTGATAGAAGCATAAAGAGCGCATTGAAACCAGTCATTGCAAATATGGCAACAATAGGTATAGTTTTCTTACCTGGAATGCTCACAGGGCAGATTCTTTCAGGAGCGTCACCCTATACAGCAATCAAATACCAGATTGCGATAATGATAGCGATATTTGTAGCTTCCTCAATAAGTCTTGCGTTAACTTTATCTTTTTCAATAAAACAAAGCTTCGATAAGCAGATGGGATTGAAAGGAGATATTTTGAATAATAAATTCTATAATTGATTTAGTTTTTTGAATCAAATAAAAATTCTAAAATTTTGAATTTTTTGTTTGTTTTAAGTTTACTTTTTTAAACGAAAATTATAATTTTTAAATTGTTTTTTTTTATGGAATCTAGTATACTAATTTGTACTCAATAAATAATACAAAACTTTATAAATAGTTATTGATGTATTTTTATTAAGGTTGTATTAAAATAGGGGTGCACAATTTGAAGTTTAACTTATTTAAATTTTTATCAAAAAAAAATGCTTTCCATAAAGTATCAAATAAACTAATACTATTTCTAATAATCTTAGTTCTAATACCTGTATTCTCCTCTTCATTCAACCAAGATATTAAACTCCTATTAGAGAAATCAACCTATAATCAAACTGCGACACCTGAACTAAAGGAATGGGAAGTGCAGTTTAATACTACAAATCAAGATTCAGAATTAACAATTCAAATACTAACGCCCAACAAGATAACCTACAAAAACTTTTACGCAAGACAAAATGGTGAATGGTCAAACTATTTCTTTATAACACAAACACCTTCTTTAGCAAACGACTACGCTCTAAAAGCAAACTGGTTAGGTACGAGCATAGATGAAGGCGGACGAATCCTATTTGATATAATCGAACCAGGATACTATGCGATAAATATGACTTTCTTAAATACCAGTCAGATAATAAACAATAAGCAATACTATGAGCAAAAAGAACCTTATACCTTATCCATAAGCAGTCCAATATTCACATTTAGCCTTTGCTTTTTTAACGAAACATACTCATTATGCAACCCTCTGACTGAATCAGACCCTGGTTTCTATGGAGAAAACATTTATATAGACTCAAACGGAAATGCGCAAAGAACACTAATACTACCAAAAGATTCAACCATAACAAAATTTGACATGAACATAAATCCTTCTTTCGACAACCCCTTATCAACCTATGATTATCTAGAATCTATATATAATAATTTTGATTTATGTGAAGATTCTGATGAAATAACACTTGCAATATCAACTGGAACATATCTAAAAAAAGTCAACATAACCTCAAACCAATTGATATATCCTAAAAAAAATATAGGATTACTAATAAAAAGTATTGAATGCGCAGAACTTGACTTGAATAGTCCAAATGAAGAAATAGTAATTTCCGGAGACACATTCATAAAAATCTATTCTTATAATCTAACATTATTGAATTCTTATGAGGGTATAGAAGATTTTCAAAGAGTGATATCTTCCAAACTAAAAAATGATTATACAACCGAAATAAAAAGAGATGCAGACAATCCAACAAGCATATTCAGATTAAAAAATTCAACCTATTACTTATTGACAAATTATTCTATGGAATCTATTTCAACATCAAACATGACTTGCTATATTCGATCCGCAATAAACTATAACGAAGAAAAAAAGAATATAAGCTTCAAACTAAATCAAACAACCTATGACTTGAATACTAACTTAATCCTATATGATTCGCAAGATTTCTATATGGAAAACCAAAATGATATAGTCGGTTATGAGTGTCTAGGGTGCAACCAAGAATATGCTTTAGTAAATACTCAAGGGATTCTTCCTTCACACATAAAAGGTATTGATTGCCAGATAGAAATACCCTTAGTATATCAAGGTGACAATTCAAACATGTCTTTAGAAGTTCAGATAAAAAATGGAACTCAGACTATAGAGACATTCATTATAAATGGAAGCAACATAACAAACGAAATAATCTTTAATTATTACCCAAGCAAGATACAAATAGCAAAAAATCTTACAAGAATCAATGATTCATTAACAAACCTATACTCAAAAAACACAGGTTTCACAACATCAGCAGAACAAAATACTTGCGAATTAGTATCTGCATTTAATTATCAAGGACAAAAGAAAAATATTACATTCACAATAAATTCAAAAGAAACAGAAATCCCTATAGAAAAAATAACAGCAAAAGCATCAGAAAGCTATAAGATTTCTCAAGATACTGGCGCAAATATATTCTGTGTAGGTTGTACGCAAGATTATACAACAATAAATATAACAGAAATACTCCAAGGAAAAAAAGTAAATGGTACTTCTTGTTCAGTAAGTTTAGCATTAAATTATAAGAATTCAACAAGTAACTCGCTTCAATTCACAGTCGGATCACAGACAATAAATATAAATGAAAGCCAGATAAAAGAGAAAGCAAATAATTTATTATATCCTTATTCATCAACAAACTTAACTTATGATTCTACTTATAGCCAATTATTAACAGATAGCGATCTGATGATCTTAACATTACAAGATATGATAAATAGAACGTTTAGTGGAGCAAACTGTTATGTGGGAGCAAAAATATGTTATAATGGAGCATCACCACAATCAAATATTATATTAAGCAGTGCAAATGGAGACCCAGAAGATTTATCAAACTTTAACCTAACAAACATGAGTTCCTGTCAAGCCGGAACTATAAATATTGTAAAAGCAGAAATAGATTGTTCTTTAATAACAGACGATAACAATTTGCAAATAAACCTTGATGGGGCTGGAAACTACAGTTTTCCATTAAATGAAGAAAGCAACTTAAATAACTCATTCTATTTCTCAAATCCTACTTGTAGTTCAGGTTGTCAGTTAACTGGAGACTATGATGTAATTCTCTTTGAAGAAGACTCGTATGAATACACAAATCTAAAAATAAATGATATAAATTGTACAGAATTAAATACAAATGAGTTCATAAATCTAACATGTCAAGATTGCGATTCAAACGAGAATTATAGATTAATATTAGATCAAAATCAAAAACCAATTACCGAGATATATACAAACACATCATTAAATCATACTAAGATAACCATCCCTCTGGATTGTACAGATCTAGAAAGCAATAATGAATTCTACATAACTTGTGATTCATGCGATAATGATAATTACTATAATTTGATGCTAGAAGAAGATCAAACACCTTTTATATATATTCAAGTAGCAAATAAAACAGCTTACCAAAATATTACCTTATCAACATCCTGTTCTGAACTTAATGATAATCCTTCATTGAAGATAACCTGTGATTCATGTGATGAAGAAAACACTATGTTCATACCTTATTCATATCTTGATAAAGAATATACTTCATATGTTCTTAATTCACAAGAATATAATTATAATAATAAAGATTTCAAAGTAGAGATAAAGACAAATACGAGCCTAAGATACCAATGGATAGACACAGAAGTAAATTGTAATGATATAAATGAATATAACACTATAAATTATACATGTGTGGATTGTAACAGCACAAGTTATTATAATTTATTAGTAGATCATGCCACAACAGGTAATTCAACATGGTATGATGGATCAATACAAGATATTAATGGAAATTTGATGAGTAGAATATATCTCTTATACAACACAGATGAAGATGACTTATTATTATATGACACTGATAATAAAATTCATTCATTCACCTCAGATTTTTCAAACTTAACCGGATTCCCTATAACCTTTTCACAACAGATCTATGATGTATCAACAAAAGAATATACGACTATCTATGATGGTTATGAAATATTGATAGGTTTAAGATATAAAACTGAACTATACAATTCAACAGGATCTTTAATCTACACTTATCCTTATTCTGGAAGAAGTGTTTTGTTGACAACCTTAGAATCTATAAATACAATACTCATTGGAACAAGAACAGGTCAATTATATTCTTGTATAGGTTCCACTTGTCAACTTGAAAAAACTTTCTCATCAGAGATATTAGATATTGCATCATCAGAAAATAATGAATTACTTATATTGGAGAGTGATAAGCTTTCAATCCTAGACAAATATTATAATATAAAAACAGAAATACCAAACGAAGACGAAACAAACGAAAAAACCTTAATCGAAAACATTGATCAAACACCTCAAGAAGAAATACTGATCTTGGACACAGAAAGCATAAAGCAATATAGTAGCTATGTGACAGACAGTCTAAATATTTCCTTGAATAATTCAATTTTATACTCTTTATCAACACAACTAAATGAGTCAAAAGACATAAGTCTCAATATCATACCACTACAACAAATAGTTGACAATTGTTATCTTAATTTCTGTATTTTTCCAATAAACTTTACAAGCAGCTACACAGATTACTACATAAATATAAAAGAATTAAACCTAGAATTTACTTATCCAATAAATATATCCTTAGAAAATAATATACAATCATTGGCTGTAACTGATAACTTAAATTCTGATGACATGATAGAATATCAAGCCTTAAAAATAATCTATAACACGATCCCTATAATCCCCATATATGTGTACAATATAGTTAATGCATCATCATTTTTACTTGGAAGCGAAGAATACTATTTCAATAAAGAAACCTGCACAGCATCAAGTGGAGCAGCATATCTGGGGTATACTAGAGAAGATGGAACAACATCTGGATGCGCACAAGACTATTTCATAAATACTTATTATCTAAAACAACCAGATTATATTTGGTATAATGATCAAACCATAAAAATAGTTGAAATAAATTCAACTTCTTACCAAGAACCTCAAGAATACATAACAAACATAACTGTGTCGCTTAAAGACCAATTCATAAACGAAACAATAACTAATGTGACATTTAACCTAACTCTTGATTCAAACCATAAAAAAAATATAGAGTTAAGTGTCGATTGGTACAAGAACGGAACCTACTATGAATTAAACCTGAGTGAGATTTCTGACTGTGACGCAGCAAACCCTTCATTAAATAAAACAACCTTGGGAAATCATGAATTCTATGCATGTATAAAAGACACAGATTCAGACAATGTAACTGAATATTTGAAATTGGTGCAACCCTTATTAACACACAGTTCTAAACAATATGGGGGGATAAGATATAAAATAACAAGTAGTCCTAATGCGCCGCCAATACTATTAAACACAACTTATTCTCCAGAATATGCTCAATGGGGAACACAAAGAAATTTTACTATAAATATAATAGAACCTGATAATGATAATCTTTCTGCAAGAATCTGGATATATGATGAACTAATTTTAGAATGGATAAATCTAATAGATTTCATAACCACTCAAGATGAATTCTTGACAATAAATGTAACCTTACCAAAACAGCTTGCAGGGGCAAACAAATATAAATTTGAATATTGCGATACTAATGGATCAACTTGTTTACATATAACAAACACAACCATTCAATCAATGAGTAACATACAAAAAAATAATGTAACCATAAATCAATATGATACAAGTGGAACAAACCTGATACTGGTACAATTAAACAATTCAAGAACAAACCAAGTAATAACAGATTCAGTAATCTGCCAATTCACAATAAATGAAAACATAGAACACATAACTTTAATAAACTCTACAGGGCACTGTTATTATGAAATACCTCCGACATATGAAGGATTAGTAAATATAACTATAGAATCTCAATCAAACTATTTCTATAATCAAAAAATTATTAATACAAACAGAACTTTATTAACACTTTTACACCCAGAAATAACAGTAGAAGAAAAATATCCAAAAATAGAATCAACAATAGAAATAAAAGCAGAAATAAAAAATGAAGAAGGAACAATAACAAATTTAGGGACATCCAGTTGGATATTCTGTGATGTGCTAATAACTGACTTAAATCAAACAATAATATTTGATGAATTAGTAGAAATAATTAATGGTGTTTGCACCAAAGATATAGATATAGGTTTAGATACTCCTACTGGAAATTACAATGTAACAATACAACTCGTTGAAATACCTAACAACCCTTCAATAGTAATTACTTCAAATACTGATTCAGAAATCTTTCAAATATTTAATCCCGCAACAATAAATTCTATTAGTAGTGTTGTTAGTGAGGCTTTTTTGACTAATGTTAGCGTGGTTAGTAGTCCTTTGTTGGATGTCGCGGTTTTTAATGTGAGTTTGGATTTCTTGT
>PKTL01000023.1 GCA_002867475.1 Candidatus Woesearchaeota archaeon | reverse complement strand
AGATTATGATTTTGAAAAAGATATAAGAGTTAAAATCTATAGAAAAGAAGGTTTTGATTATATAGAAGTAAAAGATAATGGTCTTGGAATGCCTCCAGAGACAATAAGTAAAGCACATACAAATTTTAGTTCAAAAGGAAAAGAAGGAGGACTAGGATTCCAATTGATCAGAGAAGCAACAAGAAATTATGGTGGCGCGTTTAATATCAAATCTCATTATGTCGAAAATCGTGAATTATTCAATGATGTTAAAACAGGAACCAAGATAATAATTAAAACCCCAACACACCCATACTTTTTAAATAATTGATTCTTTTTATAATATTATGTTCAATAAAAATTGGAGATTGATATTTAGTATTGGTATTCTTTTCAACATAGTGCTTTTACTTTCCAGCTTTAATTCAAATCTATATGATGAGAAAATATATCTTGAATTATATGAAAAAAACGATGTTTCATTCAATGAATCAGTTAAGATCAATAAGACTTCTGAAATCATAGGTTTTTTTAGTGATAAGAACTCGCTTGACAATTCTTTTTTTACTGATGCTGAAATAAGTCATATGAAAGATGTGAAAAAGATATTTACCCTATTAAATTACATATACTACATTTCATTCATAATTTTGGTTATTTTTCTAATATATCTTATAAAAAAAAATATTCTTATAATAATTCTTCCTTCTGTAATTCTTGGCATCATATTAGCTTTAGTGACTTTTTTTATATTTTCAATAATTCCTTTTAGTACATCTTTTGATGGAATGCATAACACAATTTTTCCTCAAGGAAACTATTCATTTCCAGCAGACAGTAACCTTATACAACTGTTTCCAATAGGTTTCTTCTATGGTTTCATAAAATTAGTAATGAAAGAATTTTTCTTTAAAGAAATATTGATAATTAGTATATCGCTTGGATATTTTTATTATGTAAAAAATATTAAAATAAAAAAATAAAAAATAGAAGAAAGATTTACTTTTTCTTTTTACCTTTATGTTCACATTCTTCTTTTTGTTGTTTTAGCATTTTAAATCCCATTACAAGACCTTCCATAGATCCTGCTAAGTCTCCAATTTCATCATTAGATACGACATCAACAGTTACATCTAAATTTCCTTCATTTAATTTATTTGCTGTCGCAGTTAATCGTTTTACTGGTTCTGAAATCTTAAATCCGACTAAGAATGCTGCTAAAAGGCCAATTATTATTGAAATGAATCCGAATAATAATATGTTGTTTCGAACATAGGCAAGTGATCCTTCTTCTTCAAAGTCATCATAGTAAGCACTTACACCTATTAACCAGTCCCATTTTTCAAAATATGCCATTCCTGCTACTTTCATTCTTGCTTCTGTTTCTCCAGTGTTTATCCAAGGATATGCGTGATATGTTTGTTCAGCTGATTTTCCAATCCTAACAAGGTCCTGGATAACCATATTACCATCTGAATCTTTAGCATCCCATATGTTTTCACCATCCCTAAGCCTGTTCTTAGATACTATATAATTTCCTTCTGAATCAAGAACCCATATATATCCGCTTCGCCCAATCAGTTGCTTTGCAATCTTATCCTTTAGATCTTCAATAGTTCTTTCCCTATAGTTCGTATCAACTAGATCATCATAATATGTTGAGATTCCTACAACCCATTCAAGTTCTGGAAAGTGAAGTATTGCTGCAATCTTATCTCTAGATTCAGTCTCGCCATTATTTAACCAAGGATATGAATGATAACCTATCTCATCCCCTCTAAGCTCTTTTCCAATACTAACCAAATCTTGAATTACATAGTTTCCATCAGAATCTTTAACTTCCCATATACTTTCTCCATCTCTAAGCCTATCCTTTGAAAGAACATAATCACCTTCATAATCTAGAATCCAAACATATCCTGATTCACCAACTGTATCATCACTTAATATATCAAGAAGCTCTTCTCTTTTTTCAGAAAAATCTACTTCACCATTATATATAAAATGATGTATAAGATCATATGTAGCTTTTGTTTGAGCTGTAACTATATTATGTGCACTTTTCTCAACTCTTCCTTCTTGCATCTCAATCTCTTTATCATATGCTTCCACAAGCAATTTCCAATCCTTTGCTTGGTCCATCAATCTATCGTTGACTCCTTCATATACTGCTTTTTCTGCTGCATTATATCCTACAAATCCAATTAATAAACTTGGAATCAATACAAGCAATATGCCTAAAACCATTAGTTTTTGTGTTATCTTAAATTTCATAATTTGCACCTCATAACTTATTTAATATCGTCAAATACTTTTGCTTTATCCTCACCAAGAAATGCGCTTGCTTTAGCTCTGCATTTCTGCACACACTCATCTTCACTCATAGAATCAACAAGATTTGCAGAAGCTGGACCAAAAAGATCGCCCATCAAAACTTTACATTGTTCTTTTTTACTCATTTATCTACCTCTTTACCTAATTAAAAGTATAAATTTTATATATGAAAAGAAACATATATAAATATCTCCGCAAAATTATATATTAAAAAAGTAAAAATAAGCTAAAAAATAGCAAAAATAAAATGGAAGAAATAAAATTGACTAAAAACGAGCAAAAAGTATTAGGTTTTCTATGCAAAAATGGAAGAATAACAGATTCAGAAATCGCAAATAAAATGAAATTAACAGTATCAAGCATATCTCGGATACGTGAAAAATTAATTGATAAAAAAATTATAAACGGTTTTTCTACAAGCATTAATTATAATCTACTTGGAATAAAATGCTATGTTATGATTTTCTATAGCGTGACACCTAAATGGTGGAAAGAACTATCTGAAGAAGATGTTAAAAAGATAATGAGTGCACCACAAATTGTGAATGCTATACGTACAAGTGAAAAAGATTTTAGTTATATAGTCACATATGCATTCAAAAATAATATAATTGCAAATAAATATTTTAATGAGATACAAAGAGTTTATAATGATTATTTGAATATTGAAAAAATAATATATCTTAGCGATCAAAGTTTTATAAAAAATAGTCCAAAAGACCTATTAAAAATAATTTTTTCAAAAGAAATAGGATCCTCACCTAACATAAATTTATTTGAAGAGATAACAAAAAAAAATAAAAAAGATGATTGCTGTTAGATGCAATCTATTCTTTTAACTCCTTTTTCGCATCCAAGATGTCTTCTAAGTAAGAATAAGAATAGTACTACAGCAACAGCCATTGAAACTATCATAGTCCAATAGAATACCATATTTGGATATATCTTATGTGCGAATGCTCCAAGTACTGCAAAAGCAACTACTGGACATACAAATCCCCACATTGAAGGATAGTATTCTTTTCTGAAGAAATCTCTTTTGAAATAGTCCCAAAGAAGAGCAAGCCCAAAAATAAGATACCATACTTGGAATGCCACCGAACCAAGGATTACAAAATAAAAGAAATAATCTAAGTGATAACCTAAGTGTTTTTCTAGATAATGTCCTAATCTAAAAAAGGTTATTGCATAAAGTGTTATGTTTGGTACGACTATCAAAAAGCTTGGCATGAATTGTTTTTCAGGAAGTCCTTTTGCTGCAAAATGACTTTTGAATATAGATATCATCTTAACTATCAAAAGAAACAATCCCATGCTTGCCATGATAAGTGTTAAGAAAGCTGCTGCGTTTGAAAGTGTTGTGTTGTTTCCTATTGCTGCAATTCCTGCACCAACAACTGCAACCATACCTATGGAGAATGGATAAAGCAACCATCCAAAGCTTATCTTACTCACGTCAAAATCGTGTGTGAATGAAATCCTAAGCAGTTTTATAACCATCCTTAATAGAAGTATATATATCACCAACCATCCAAGGAATGCTGGAAGCATCATATTCTGTAAATTAGATGAGACCCAAGGAACAAAATATCTTATGGGTCCTATTACAACATTCATAGTCATAGTATAACTTAAGAATGCTGCTAAGATCCCTGCATTTTTCAATGGATCATTGATTAATGAATGATATTCTTTTGTACCAACCCATTTGATCAATCTCTTTGTAAAAACAACGGTTAAAATCAGATGGATTATTGTAAAGACAACCATCACTGCTTCTAAACTATAGAATAATAATTCTTGGCTTGCTGATATGGTTCCATGACCAACTCCTGACATTGTTACTAGGCCTGCACCCTTATAATAAACGTATTGCAGAAATGCGAATGGCATAACTGCTATTCCCCCTGCGCCAAGTGACGCTAGAAATAGGATCGGATTAAAATTTTTACCTTTCATAACCTATTAAATCTTAGATTTATTTATAAATATTATTTTGAAGTGGAAAATGTGCTATATTTTTGCACAATCATAATTTGTATATCTTCAACAATTCTAATGGAGATTCTATCCTATGAGTAGGATTGCATTTTTCTCCGTTTCTGTAACCCCAAGAGACAATAACTGTTTCTAGATCATTTCGAGTTCCTGCATTAATATCATCTTCCCTGTCTCCTATCATAGAAATACATTCATATTCATCACAGGCTTTTTTGACTAGATCTGTTTTTGAATATTTTAAGTCAGGAGTATTTGCGTAAACCTTATCGAAAAGATTTGGACAATACTTTTCGGTTATTGGCTCAAGTATGTCTTGGCGAAGATTGCTTGCTATGAGTAGCTTATAATCTTTTTTTAGCTCATTTAATACATCAAACATATCTTTATAGAATATTTCAGAAGGATTTTTGTTTGCTGTTTCTAGATAAAAGAATTGAAATAGGTTTGTTGTCAAAGGTATTATCACAGAATCATCATAGTTTCCAACCAGTTTTCTCATAGTTGAAAAAACATCATCATAATGTGAATGTGTTTTTTGAAATTCATGCATCTTTTCGATAGTTACATCCATTCCCATCATGTTCATCTGTTTTACTGCTGCTATCGTTGCTAATTCTTTATGTGCTATTGTCCCATCCCAATCAAATATCAATGCTTTTTTCATAGTGTTTTTTAGAATTTTCAAAAGATTTATATTAATCTTTCTAATTAAATTATTTTATGAGAGAATTAAATCTAAGTGAAAATGTAAGTTTAAACTGGCTTGGTCATGCAAGTTTTTTAATAAGATATGCTGAAAAGAATGTGTTTATTGACCCTTTTCAAATCAATACAAAAGAAAAAGCAGATATTATTTTTATAACACATCACCATTATGACCATTATAGTGTTACTGATTTGAAAAAAATTATTGATAAAGATACAATTCTTGTCATACCTGAAAATTGTACAGATAAATTAAAAGAGAATCCTCTTAATATTCCAGAAGAAAATATTATAATTGTAAATCTAGGATTTAAAGGAGAGATTAAAAGTATTGGTGTTGAAACAGTTCCATCATATAATATTGATAAAAAATTTCATGAAAAATCCAATGAATGGATAGGATACATATTGAATTTTAATGGGATAAAGGTTTATCATGCAGGAGATACAGATGTTATTCCTGAAATGAAAGATATCAATTGTGATGTAGCACTTCTTCCTGTTGGTGGAACTTATACTATGGATGCTAATGAAGCTGCTAAAGCTTGTGATCTCATCAATCCGAAAATGTTTGCAATTCCTATGCATTATAATAGTATTGTTGGTACAAGAGAAGCTGCTGAAGAATTTGAAAAGCTCAGTTCATGTAAAGTCGAAATATTAGATTGATTGAATTTACCAATGTCGTTTTATGAGTTCATCAACTAGTTTTTCGTTCCAACCTGCAAATAAAAGTTCATGCTTAACATCATTTTTCTTATGATGATGCTTTTTTTCATAATTGATTAGTTTCATTGCGTCATGCTCTAATTTTAAAGTTCTGATGATGGCTTCATTGATCATATCCTTATTCCATCCTTTTTTTAAAAGCTCATGTTTTGAATGATTTACATCACTAGATTTCTCTATATATTCGATCAATCTTTTTATTTCTTTTTCATATTCTTCATGATTTTTTCTTCCAATAAAAAAAGTGACCTGGATCATGAGCGCTCCGAGGAACGCCCATGACATAATCTTCATTACGAAGTCCAGGTCCGGGGGAAGAAGTGTGACAAGGCTAAACATACTAAAACTGATAATAAAAATAATTAGATTTCTCAAAACATCATAATCAAGACTGAAAAGCCTTAATTCATCTTTTCTTATATTCAAGAATTCTATATATGCCAACAAAGATATGCATGCTATTATAAGAAGAATTGATGAATAAGGACTATTTTCAAAAGTCATAATATCTTTTGGTGATTCCAAATTTGAATCAGTAGAATTCATTTTTCCTCCTGAAAAAAGAAGAATGAAAATTAAAGCAAGAGATACTATGAGTATTGGAAGTGAGTTTCTCATTTGAATATCACCTCAATCTTTTTTGTGATGGAATTTTTATTCAATGTATAGAAAAGAGCGTTTGCAAGTTTTTCGCTTGTTAGTATCTTCTGTTTTTCAAGGTTTTTCAATTCTTCTACCACCATTCTTGGTGATATTCCTGTTAGTTCCTTGACTTGATTGACATAGAATTTTGAATTTGGATTATCAAAAAAAAGTTTTAAAAGCTTGTAATATTTATCTTTAATCAAAAAATTAAATACACTTTGTGAACCAATCGCTTCTTTTTTCATTATAACCAATTCAATATTTTAATATAATCATTACACTAAATGAACTGATATATAAAGTTTTTTATTTGAAAAACATTCTTAAACTAGGTTTACTGTATAAAGGTTTTGAAAAATAAATTTATCCCGATATCTTTATATATAGAATCCTAATCCAAAACCATACTAAATAAGGGTGAAAACCATGCACAGAACACACACATGCGGAGAATTAAGAAAAACAGATGAAGGACAAGAAGTCACTCTCTCAGGATGGGTATCAAAACCCAGAGATCATGGAGGGGTTATCTTTGTTGATTTAAGAGACAGATATGGAATTACACAAGTAGTCTTCAATCCAGACATAAAGGATTTTGATGAAGCTAGTAAGCTAAGAAGAGAAGATGTAATCAAAGTAAAAGGAAAAGTCAACAATAGAAAAGAAGGCATGAATAACCCAAATTTAGATACTGGAGACATAGAATTAATAGTTAGTGATCTCACAATCCTAAACAAATCATTAACTCCTCCAATTGAAGTTGATGAGCATAAGATTGCAAATGAAGATGCAAGAATGAAATACAGATATCTTGATCTACGAAGATCTAGTATGCAAAACAATTTTGTGACTAGACATAAAGCTGCTCTTGCTGCAAGAAATTATCTAAACTCTGAAAAATTTTTAGAAATAGAAACACCACTTCTCGTAAAAGCTACACCTGAAGGAGCTAGAGATTATATTGTTCCTAGCAGAGTGAACGCTGGAAAAGCTTACGCTCTTCCTCAAAGCCCTCAGCTTTACAAACAGATTTTAATGGCATCAGGATTTGATAGATATTATCAACTTGCTAGATGCTTAAGAGATGAAGATTTACGAGCTGACAGGCAACCTGAATTCACACAAATAGATATTGAGATGAGTTTTGCAGAACAAGATGACATATTTAAGGTTTGTGAAGGAATGATCAAATCTATAATGAAAGATACAAAAAATATTGATGTTCAAATTCCTTTCCCAAGAATTTCATATAAAGAATCAATGGAACGGTTTGGTAATGACAAACCAGATTTAAGATTTGGAATGGAACTTACTGAAGTTACAGAAATAGTGAAAAAAAGCGATTTCTCAGTATTCAAAGATGTTGCTAGTAAAGAAGGCATTGTCAAATGTATAAATCCTGAAAAAGACATCCCTAGAAAAGAGATTGATCGATATATTGAATATTGTCAAAGCTTTGGTGCAAAAGGTATGGCTTGGATGAGAGTTACAGAAAATGGACTTGAATCCAATATCGCTAAATTCTTCAATGAAGATGTTCAAAAGGAATTGATTGATGCTATTGGTGCTAAGCCTGGAAGCATATTGATGTTTATTGCTGATAAGAAAAATAAATGTAATGATGTTATCAGTAGATTAAGGCTTAAGCTTGGAGAAGATCTTGAATTGATTGATAAAGATGAATTTAGATTTGCATGGATTATAGATTTCCCCTTGTTTGAATGGAATGAAGATGATGAAAAATGGGATCCCGCACACCACATGTTTACAATGCCTCAAAGCGAGTGCATGCAGTACATTGAATCTGACCCAGCTAAGGTTTTTGCATCATGCTATGACTTGGTTTTAAATGGTGTGGAGCTTGCATCAGGAAGCATCAGAATTCATGACCCAACCATCCAGCAAAAAGTTATGGATGTTGTTGGATTCCCTAAAGAAGAAGCAGAAGAAAGATTTGGATTTCTCTTGGAAGCATTCAAATATGGAGCACCACCTCACGGCGGTTTTGCTATAGGGTTCGATAGATTGGTTGCTATGATTCAAGGAACAACTGATATCAGAGAAGTTATAGCTTTTCCAAAGAATAAATCAGCTGAATGTCCAATGGATGGAAGTCCAAGCAATGTTGATCAACAGCAATTGAAAGATCTTCATATGAAGTGGGACATACTAAAAAAATCCTAGATTTTTTTGTATGCTAAATTCTTTGAATTTATGCATACTAAAGAAACCTTAAGTTTTAAGAACCTTTTTACAAAAAGAGCTAAAGCTCTAGGCATAAAAGTTATTTAATAACTTTTATAAATTCTTTTTTTTATCTTCTTTTTATGTTAGATATTTATACTCTTAAAAATGATGAAATCTTGAAGCTTTCTACAAGTAATCTTAATAAAAGTAAGCTTTCTTATGTCAGAGCTGTCAAACCTGATGAAAAAGAGATAGAATTCTTGACAAAAATATTAAATGTTGAAAAAGAGTATTTTACTGATTTTTTAGAAGAAGAGGAAAGACCAAGACTTGAAAAAGAAGGTGCACTTATTATCACATATGACACTCCTAGAAGAGAAAAAGGAGATATTGTTGCGGCACCTATAAAGATATTCGTAAAAAATCAGGTTGTTGTCACATTAGAAGATAGCAACACTCTTATCATTGATGGATTGATGAAAAAGTTTGATAGTAATAAGGCTAAACATTTTTTTAAGTTCTCGCCAGGCGATTTCTTGTTTAAACTACTAGATCATATCAATGATGGTTTTTTGAATCATGTTAATCGTATTGAGAATACTACAACTTTCTTGAAGAAAAAAGAGGATAAGTTTGATAATAATTGGATTGAAAAGGTTTATGATAGTAGTGTTACTCTTAGTTTCTTCCATCAATCACTTGTTGCTAACCAAGAAGTTTTGAACACTTTGAGAAAGACTTTTTTTAAGAGTTTTACAAAAAAAGATATGGAAAACTTCAATGATCTTTATTATGATAATCTTGAGATAAGAGATAATGCTAAGATCCAGCAAGAGATAATGCTTTCGCTTTTCAATCTACAGTCTGCTATCGCTCAGCAGAAACTTAACAATTTCATGAACCGTATAACTCTTCTTGCGGTGATTATTGCTGTTCCTACAATGATCAGCGGGCTTTATGGTATGAATTTCACTTATCTCCCTTTTGCAGATTCTAAGTATGGTTTTTTTGGAATACTTGGAATAATGATTGCGATAATAATTGGATTATATTATACTTTCAAAAAGATTGATGAGAGATAAAAAAATTAACAATGAATTTGAAAACAAATTCAAGCTTACCAAAATTTATGAGGTAATAAATTTATGTTAAATATA
This sequence comes from Candidatus Woesearchaeota archaeon, assembly GCA_002867475.1. Taxonomy (GTDB): domain Archaea; phylum Nanobdellota; class Nanobdellia; order Woesearchaeales; family BM511; genus BM511. The sequence goes on along the minus strand of PKTL01000023.1, from coordinate 24,322 downwards.
GGAGTTCTTGGACCAAGCGATCTGAAATCATGGAAGGAAATGCTTGATGAAAGTTTTGAGTTTAAACTAAAAGAGATTGTTGAGTCATTGAAAGATAAAGAGATAGTAATCACTCCTACAAATGATTCATTACCTATTCTTATAGGTTCAATGTATAAGAGTATCGGTGGTGTGAAGCTTTTTGGTTTGATACCTATGGATGATAATGAATATGGCATTGATAATATTGATGAATTTTTTTGTGATGAGATAATCAATAGTGTCACTTGGCGAAACAATTCATGCAAATTCAATGAGGTTTGCGATGTTCTTCTAGTACTTGGTCTTAGTGAAGGAGTCTTAGCTGAGATAGGTAATTCTAAATGGTTCAATAAACCTAAAGTGTTAGTTGTTGAGGATTTCATCAGTCAAAAGCTACCAAGCGAATCTACAATGAACATTAATATCAAATATATCTCTTATGATGAATTAGACCACCACATATTGGAGAGAAAAGAATGATCTATGATATCCTTCTTTTTCTTGTAATAATTGCTTGGAGTATACAAAAAATATTGGATAAGAAACTGATCAAAAAAGTGAGTGCTGCTAATTTTAATGATTGGGTCTTGATAAGTCAGTTTCTTATGCTTTTACCATTCTTTTTTTTACTTGAAATACCACCTATTAAAATTGTTCTAATCCTTTTTTTCCTTTCCATATTATCTTTTTTCTCTGCAAAATTCTTTAATATAGGAATCAAAAATGATGAAGCTTCAAGAGTAACACCCTTCAACCAATTCAGTGCTTTGTTTGCAGTTATACTTGCTATAATTTTTCTTGGTGAAAATATAAATTCTATTAATTTTATTGGAGTTCTCATCATGGTTTTCGGTGGATACTTGATAACTGCAGAGAAAAAGCCAGAATCATTAAAGTATTTTATAAAGCATAATAAGGCATTGCTTATCGTTCTTGCTGGCGCATTTATTTCAGCTATAACAACGACAATAAATAAAACTATACTCTTTAGCATCAGTGCTTTTAGTCTTTTGTTCTTTAGGCGTATGTTTGCTAGTGTTTGGGCTTTCTATAAAGTAGAGAAACCACAGATAAAAAATTGGCCTCTTTTTCTTACTAGTAGAGTACTTTCAACGATAGGTCTTTTAACTTTTCTTTATGTACTTTCAAATCAAGATGTTTACTTAACAGTTCCAATCCTTGCAGTGCAACCTTTGTTGGTTCTTATCCTTGGCCATAAGTTCCTTGATGAAAAAAAGTTTTTCAAGCAAAGACTTATTGCTATAATTTTATTGATAATAGGGTATATATTACTAAAATTATAGAATTAATTCAATAAAAATATATTACTTGATTTAGGACCTAACAGATTTCTCATATAATTTAAAGAATATATATAGGGTTCAAAATTCTCTGCAACTATAAAATATGCAGGTTCATTATTTGTAGATCCTATATGACAAAGTGCTTTTCTTGCAAAATGAGTTTGCGCCACAGGTTTCACTTTAAAACTTTCTGGATAAAATCCTTTAAGCAGCATTGTTTTTTCAGCATAATCTTTTATTAAAGGAATATTATTAGGATCTCGATCTTCATTTAATATTAGTTCTATCATATGAACAAAATATGCAGGATTGTTAAGGTCTGATTGAGATTTTACTTGTGAAGTAAGCATGTTTGAAACAGTCATTGCCCCAAGATAGTGTTCACTTGAATCTAACTTATTTTTTATAAATGAATAAGGCACAAGTTTTGAAAAAAAGTCGTGAGGAGTTAATGATATCATTATTTCTGTGTTTCCTAAAACTCTTTCTCCTTCTTCTAATAAGAAAGATATGACTTCATCTTCTAATCCCTGCATTAAATAACATATTATTAGCTTAAATATAAAGTTTATTCTAATAAAACATATAAATTAGAAAAGAAAAAATGATTATATGAGAAGAAAGTTTGATCTTGTTTGTTTTGATCTTGATGGCACTTTGATCGCTGATGATAATGGACTTGTTATATGGGAAAGGATCCTAATGAGAATATATGGAAATCTTGATGTCAGTAATCAAAGGTATAAGGATTATAAATCTGGAAAGTTTAGTTTTGAAGAATGGGTTAATATTGATCTAAGTGACTGGAAAAATAATGCTATAACAAAAGAGGTCTTGATTGAAGAGATAAAGACTTTAAAATTGAATCCTGGCGCTAAAGAATTGGTTTTTGATCTGAAAAATGAAGGTTTTAAGCTTGCTGTAATCAGTGGTAGTATTGATTTTGTACTTGAAATTATTTTTCCAGATCATCCATTTGAAGATGTTTTCATAAATAAAATCTATTTTGATGATAAAGGAAACATTAGTCATTGGCATGCTAGTGAATATGGTGATAAAGGCAAAGCAGATGCATTGATGCTGATTGCTAAAAGAGAAAATATCCCGTTAGAAAAAGTTGCATATGTTGGAGATCATGCAAATGATGTGAGTGCTGCAAAAATTGCAGGTTTTAGTTTTGGCTATAATAGTAAAAGTGCTGAACTTGATTCAATTGTTGATGTAAATATAAAAGATGTTGATATGAGAGAGATATATAGTTATTTGGTTGAAAAAGATGATTGAAGGAATAATATTTGCAATTATTAGTATGGTTGGTTTTGGCTTCTACCAGTTTTTCTTGAAAAATATTAAAGACATAAATATCTATTCAAGCTTGATATATGTGCACATATTTCTTGTTGGTAGCCTTATTCCATTAATTTTTACAGGTTTCATATTGCCAGACCATAAAACTTCCATGTTGATACTATTAGCTTCTATTATTGGTGCAATCAATATTCCTTTTCTCTACAAAGCTATCTCATCTGGAAAACTTAGCATAGTTATTCCTATCGCTAACACTTACAGTCTTCCGGCTGTAATCTTTGCATACTTATTTTTTGGTGAAGTGTTAACTTTTAGTAAATATCTTGCTGGAATATTGATCATATTTGGAATCACATTAATAGTTTTAAAACGTGAAGAGATAAAGAATTTCAAGATAGAAAAAGAGGATACTAAAGGAGTTCTTTACGCGATCATATTTAGCATAGGTCTTGGTCTTTATAGCGTTCTTCTTAGACCAATTGAAGCAGGAGTCGGACCATATCTAGGAATGTTCTACACAGAATTTTTCATACTGATATTTTTAGGGATATATTTCTTCATTGGAAAGGTTAATCTTCAAAAACCAAAAAAATGGAAGTACCCTGTCCTTACAGGTATTTTTCAAGCAATAGGAGGACTATTCTTTTTTTTAGGCATAAAATATGCAAATGTTAGTATTGCAAGCATTATTGGTGCTGCAAATCCATTAGTAGTGTTAATTTTAGCTTTTGCTTTTTTGAAAGAAAAGATTGAATGGAACCAACTAATTGGAATAATAGTTACACTAATTGGATTAGTAGGTCTTGTAATATGACTATTCTAATCTCAACTCAAAATTATCTAAATCAAAAAATAGGTATTAATAAATTTATAAGACTTTACAATGATAAAATTAAATCAATTAATTTAGAACGTAAAACAATTCTTTCAGAATATGAATTTAATAAAAAAAAAATTGAAAATTTAACTCAATTTTTTATGCAAAAAAAAATTAAAAAAGCACATTTACATTCCATTTTAGATTCATCTGTATTTAAAGGAATAATTGATAAGCTAATAAGAAATAATATACATGTAACATATTTTTGTCATAGTTTAATATTAGAAGAAATAGAATATTATAAAAATAAAAAAAAATTTGAACAAAAATTGATAGCACAAGAAGAATTATTTACAAAAAGTAAAAAAATTATTTTTTTAAACAATTCACAAAAAAACAAAGCGATAAATAAATATCCCTTTCTAAAATATAAATCTGAAGTTATTTATCCTGGAACTATACACAGAAAAATTACTGAAAAGAAAGAAAAAGTGATTCTATATGTTGGTCGATTAACAAAAGAAAAAGGCATACTTGATTTATGTCAAAAATTTAAAAAATTTTATGAAATTCAACCCTCATATAAACTGAAAATTATTGGCGACATGAATTCACCAATCATTACACAAATAATTAATATTTTGAATGGCACAAATTATGAATTGCTTGATTGGATTTATGAAACAAATAAATTAGATTTAGAATATCAAAAAGCAGAGCTAGTTATATTACCTAGTTATTATGATAGTTTTAATATGGTTGGAATAGAATCAATTGCAAATGGAACTCCTATTCTTGTAAGAAAAATAGAATCCTTTAATGAAATATACTTATCAAAAAAAATAGCACAGAAATTTGAAGATAAAATTTATTTCCCAAAAGATAAAACTTTTCTTCCTAAAGAATATTCTTTTGATTTTTTTATTAACCAATTAATAAGGATATAATAAATCATCAGGATTAAAGTTTGATTTCATTTTAGAATATAAATTATTAAATAATTTAATTATTTCTTCTTTATTATCTTCTAATAACAAATTAATACTAGGAGCTAAATAAAAATTAACAAGAGTGTCACTATCTATAACTTCTCTTATATAATCATATCCTTTAGAATAATCTAATTTATCTAATGGATTATTATTAATATTTAATAATATTTTAACTAAATCCGATATTTCAGGCTTAAAGAAAACAAAATTGTTTACTTTTGAGGGTTTATCTTCTGATTTAGAAAATATTCCAACAGAACCATATACATATGCATTTGTAACAGCATTAAGAGTTATGATTCTTCTTTTTAGAGCTAATGCTTCAGCTAACGCCCTATTTGATCCAACACTAAAACCAGGCAATATACATACATATGTTGAGGCTTTTATTTTTTTAAAATAATTATCTTGATTTATATTATTATTTAGGGGTTTGTAAATTATATTATCACTACCAAAATCACTATTATTTATAATTTCAATTTCGTTTAAATCTTTTTTATATATTTTCCCTCCAAAAGAATTTACCACATCTTTAATTTGTAAATATAAAAATTCATGGAATTTTAAATGACTTTCATCAGAATCATAATTAGTCATTAATTTTCCTTCAATAATCAAGGAAATCTTATTTTTAATTCCTAACTTCTTTATTTGATTGCAATAAATTTTATATGCTTTAACTAAATTTAACACATTCCTCATAGGATCTAGCCTTCCAATAAAAGTAATTATTATTTTATCTTCAGGATATTCATATAATCTTCTTAGGTAGGATATAGATTCTTTATTATATTTAGACATTACTTTTAAATCAACAGGATTTGGAACTATAAGTTGTTTAGATATAGGAACTCCAATCTTTTCTAATACTTTAGAACTTAATAAATCTGTAGGACATATTAAATCAGCATTTTGTAATGCATTACGATATGCCTCTTTTTGGATATTATCCTGTCTTAAACCCATTCCACCTCCATATCGTATAATATGTTTTTTACTATACTTTTTACAAAGATTTGATATTATTACCCATCTATCTGCAGATGCAGAACAAGTAATAATTATATCATTGCCTTTTACAAAATCCTCTAGATTATTATTTAATATTTTTTCATCAAATTCAGCACCATAAAGATTTACAGTAAACTTATTTTTCTCTAATAAATGTATAAAAGAATTCCAAAATTCTTGACCATAATATAGACCTATAGATTTTCCTAATTTAGGTTTATTAAATGAGGAAGAACTAAAAACTTGTAAATTGGACGAATAATTTCCAAAATAAAGTTTTTCATGTGCTATAGCAACTTCATTCCAATTATATTTCTTTTTAATTTCTTTTCTTGCATTATTTACCATTATAGATAATTTAGAAGGATTTTCAAAACAAAAATTAATAGAATCAAAAATAGACTTTGGATCTTTTGGATTTTCAATTTTCACTGCAAAATTTGTATTTATGAAAATTTCTTTAGGACCATCAACATCACTAATAATTACAGGAATTCTTTTAGCAAATGCTTCTAATGATGCTAAACTAAAGCTTTCATTAAAACTAGGAATAATTAATATATCTAATTTATCTAGTTCATTATTCAAATCATCTTTTTCTAAATAACCTGTAAATTCAACATTGTTTTTAGATTGGCTTAGATAAAGTTCCATTTGCCTTTTTATACCAGCACCAGAAAATTCATCTCCTATAATTTTGAGTTTTAAATTAGAATATTTTTTAATAATTTCTGGAAAAATTTTGGCTAAATTTAATACACCTTTTTCTTCTGCTAACCTACCAACATAACCTAAAATTATTTCCTCATTTTCATTTATTTTTTTTTGTAAATTTCGTTTTTTAAAATTAAAAAAATCAAAATCAATATCTATTGCATTAGGAATTACACAAGATTTACTTCTAAAATTTGGATAAAATCCTTGCAATCTATAATTTAAAAAATTAGATAATTCTTTTTCAGTTCCATGTGCAATAAATGAACCAAAATTAGTTAAATGAATTATTTTATCAGCAAAATTCATTAATTCTTCTTGAGCAATAATATCAACTCTACCCCAAGGACGATTTTTATCTTGAACTAATCTTTCATATTTTACAATAGAATGACAGGTATAAATAATTTTTGCATCTTTATTCATATTTTTTATTTGTTTTAATCCTCCTTTGAACAAACTTGCATAACTTAAACTATGCACATGGATTATATCATAATTTATAGAAGAAAGAAAATATAATAGTTCACTTAAAGTTTTAAATTTTAAATTATTGTTTAAATCACCTTTAAAACAAAAAATATAAGGTTCACTCTTATTAAAATTTTTAATAGGCTTATGTACCAAAACATCTACATGAACTTTACCTCTTTTATTTAAAGTAGAAACTAAATTATCAACAACTTTTGCAACTCCCCCTCCCTCTTTCAATTCATGTGACAAAATTAATATTTTTATTTTCTTAATATTTGAAGGATAATCTAAATAAGAATTTTTTCGAATATTTTTAATTTCATGATTTAATCTTTGAACTTCTTTTTCTTTAATGTGAATATTATCAGAAATTTTTTTAGGAATATAATATTCCATATTCAATAAATTATTAATAAGATAAAGAATCATTTTAACTTTTAAATTTAACTTAGAGGAAATTTCTATTGAATTTAATTTGTTGACAATTTCATCTGATTTTTTTTCTTTTTTTAATTTGAAAACATAATCAATTGATTCAGGATTATTTAAATTATTGGATTCTAATAATAAAATAGATCTTATAGAACATAATCTAGATAAATTTTCAATATATATTAATATGTCCTTATCGAAAGAATAATTGTCTAAAAGACTTTTAAATTCATCCATAAAAACAGCTACTTGAAAATTTTTGATATAAGTTTTTAAAGTTTTAAGCTTATAATAATTACCTCCAACATTATCCCAATAAAACCCTTCATTTTTATCAAATAAAGAATCATATTCATACCTTTTCTTAAATGCAAGAAACTGTTGATGTAAATTATTAATCTTTACTTTAAATTTCTTTAATTTTTTTATTGATTCCTTAACTTTAATTAATTCATTATCTATAAGAATTTGCATCTCTTCTTTATCCTTTTTACTTATTAAAATTTTAGATTTGTCTAGTTTTTCTATACATCCATATAATTGAGAACTAGATTTATATGAAGGTAATAATTTAATTGCAGATAATAATATTGACAAAAAATTAGCTTTTTTTGAACTTACATCTTCCATAGTTTTAATAGATGAAATAATTTTTCCTTCTCTTTCTTTTAAAGCATCATAAGTTGTCATATTAAATATCCCCTCTATCATACTTCTCTTTAAATTCAGTTTTATAATTATCAAATTCATTCAAATGATTAACCCATTGATCTGATAAATTTACAAATTGATTATTCTGCTGTTCACTAATTTTAGATATATTTGGAAGGTTTAAAAAATCATTAAATTTTTGATTAATATCTATTCCTTTTAAATCCAATTTACTCAAAACTTCGAAAAAAGCATTTAGTTTTTCAATACTTACAGGAGGAACTACAGGACCATAACCTGATAATGAATTTAAAAATTGATTATGCAAAATCAAAATTTCATTTCCTTTATTTTTAAAATCGGATAAAAATGTTTCATATTCATTTAATAATCTCTCAATCTCATTTAATTCATTTGTGAAATCAGGAGGTGTTGGAGGCACTGGTGGTACTGGCGGCCTTGGAGGAGTTGGCGGAGTAGGTGGCCTTTTTGGATTACTAGTTTTTGCTTTTCCTATTTTTGATAATATTCCCCCTTCTTTTCCTACGCTTGAAAATAATAATCCTATAAGTCCAAATAGTATAAGAACCGATCCCCATGCGTACCATTCTGGTTGACAAATAAGGCTTCCTACAAGATAAAGTCCAATTCCTGCTCCAAGTAATGCGAGTCCCCAATTAGTGTTTCCTTTTGAATCATCATTTTTGAAGGAATAATATACTACAAAGAAAAATACTGTTGCTATCAATATTCCAAATAGTAATTCACTAAATGTTATGATTCTTAATAGTGCTGCTTTTGGACCTCCATGGTTTGTTGTCAATCCAAAAAATGCTATGTTTGTTATTGCTGCTATCGCTACAGACACTGCTTTTTGTGATCTTTTTTGTCCTTCGAACACTTTAGCTTTTGATAATGATGCATAAGATGTACCATATATTAGCATGAAAAAGAATATGAACATCATGAAAAATACTGAAATCTCACTTGAGATTATTTTCATAAATAGTTCCATAGGGCCTGAAAGAATACCTAAATCATGACCATAAAGAGATCCTCCACCAGTGCATTGACTATCAAGAAGGGATGCACCTAATACTGACGGTGAAATAAAAGATAATAAGATTATTAGAGCTAATTTTTTATTCATCTTTAACCAGCTCCAATATTTTTTTGATATTTTCTTTATTTTTTAAAGAATAGATTATATTTTTTCCATTTTTTTTCTTAGATATTATCTTTGCATTTTCTAATTTATTTAATGCTAAAGAAACATTTGGTTGGGATTTTTTGACTTTTTCAACTAGTTGAGTGACATTTCTTTCTTTTTTTAATAATTCCTTGATTATTTTTAATCGTGTTTCATCTGCTAATGCTTTAAGCTTTTCAACAACAAACATATTTACATATTTAAATATATTAATATATAAAGATTGTTATAATAAAGATTATAAATAAAGATATAATTCATTTTTTGATGTTAAATATTAATTTCATAGGAAAGAATAGAAACTTGATGAAAATACAGTCTCTTGTTCTAAAGAATAGATATGCGGGAGTTAAAATAAATATATTTACAGATTTAGAGAATATTGATGCAGATGATGGAATCTATGTTGTTTTTTCTAGTATTGAAGAAGAGTTTTCCAATTGGATAAAAAATCTGAAAAATAAGAAAATTTATCTTATATTTTTTGCTGAGACCGATGTTTTTGAAACGTCAATCATATATAATAAGATATTATCAAAAGATAGTGGTGAACCTCTTCAGACATCTATTGAGAGAGGAATAAAATATTTTGGTTAATCGATTAATCAATATTTAGAACATATACTTTTTGTGGCTTTGGGAATGGAAACACCATATCTTTGAAATCAGCAACTAATTTATCTATTCCTGAACTAGATTTATGATAGATTCTTTCAGTTCCAGATTCCATATAATATCCTTTACCAAGATCATATGTTGCTCTTCTTTCATATGGAAAAGGTTTTATAGTAGCCATTTTAGTATACTAGGAGTGCTTATTAGTATTTAAATCTTTTGGAAAGTAAAGGAAGGCTTATAAATAAACAGCTTTTTTCAACATCCTATGGATGTTGACGAGAAACTAGTTAAAGACATAGCAAAAACTGCAAGACTTAACCTAACAGATGAAGAAGTGAAAAAATTCACACCACAACTAAAAGAAGTTATTTCTTATTTTGAAAAGCTTGATGAAATAGATACAGAAAATGTTAAGATGAGCATTCAGCCTGTTGAAGTCAGGAATGTATTAAGAGATGATGTTGTAGAAGAATCTTATTCAAATGAGTTAGCACTTAGTCAAACAAAACATAAGAAAGATGGATATTTCAAGGGTCCTAGTGCACTATGAGAAAGAAAAAAGATCAAGGTAAAAATCTAAAGGTTGTTCTTAGGATAATCGCAGTAATATTAATAATGATCTTAAGTTTCATGATATATAATAAAAATAAAGGAGAGGATAATATGACTTACACAATCAAAACTAACAAAGGAAATATGAAAATAGAACTTTATGAACAAAAAGCACCTATTACAACACAAAATTTTAAAGATTTGGTTAATGAAAATTTTTATGATGGAATATTATTCCATAGGGTTGAACCGGGTTTTGTAATTCAAGTTGGATATCCTCAAACAAAAACGCTTCCTCTTGATGATCCAAGAATTGGTACAGGTGGCAGTGGTAAAACTATTCCCTTAGAGGTTAGTCCTGAATTGAAACATAATTCAAGCGGTGTTTTAAGCATGGCAAGAACTATGGATCCTAATAGTGCTACAAGTCAATTTTTTATCACTCTTGATGCAACACCACACCTTGATATGCAATATGCTGTTTTTGGTAAAGTAATCAAAGGGCTTGATGTTGTTAAAAAGATAGAGGTTGGTGATAAAATAATCACCATCACGAAGGATTAAATAAGATGTTAAAGGTTGATTTGCATATGCATACCACAATAAGTGGGGATGCACATAGCACTTACAAAGAATATATAGATAAAGCTTTAGAGAATAATATGGAAATAATCGGTTTTAGCGAACATGGTTATGGTATGCCTGCAAGTTATCTTACTGATTACTGTATATCAAATTATAGACGTATGCCAAAAGAAATCAATGGACTAAAAATAATTTATGGTGTTGAAGCAAATATTATGGATTTAGATGGAGGTTTAGATCTTCCTGATGAAAGATTGGCAAAGCTTGATTATGTTATTGCAAGCATACACACTCCAAAAAATTATGATGGAACTGTTGAAAATAATACTACTGCTATGATAAATGCTATTAGATCGAAGAAGATGAATATAATCAGTCATCCTTATGCACCTTATGGGCTAGCAAATTTTGAAGAAGTTTATGAAGAAGCATGCAAGAACGATGTACTTTTAGAATTGAATATTTCATATCTAAAAAAAGAGTTTGATTATGATCACATATCATTAATCAAGAAAATGATTGAAATTGTCAAAAAACATGATAAAAAACTTATTGTTAATACAGACAGCCACAATCTTTGGGAGCTTGGTGATGATTCAGAATTAGAAAAATATAAGGATGAATTAGGATTGACTAATGATATGATAATCAATAATTATCCTGATGAACTATTAGAATTTTTAGGGGTTGAAAGATGAGAAAAGAAGAATTAGAAGAGAAATTACATATTGCTAAAGAAAAGAAAAATAATGATCCAAATCCTATTTTTGATGAAGTTAAACGGGTTGAAAATTTAAGGAATCAAGTTATGGGAATCAAAGAAGATGTTTTGGAAAAGAAAGCTTTAGATCAGATAGATGAATCTCTTCTTACTAAAGCCTTAAATTCCACGCATAAAGAACTTCTTCAATCAAGAAGTAAAAAAATAGATGTCAAAAAAGAACTGCTAAAATGAAAATATCTGAATACATAAAAAAAGTGCAGAATAAGGAAATTGACATAGTTTCATATACTAAAGAAGTGCTAGAAAAGATTAAGAAGTTAAATGAAGAATATGATTGTTTGATTGAAATCAGTGAAGAATTAGCATTAAAACAAGCAGAAAAGATTTCTAAAGATCCTAAAGGAAAACTTGCTGGAGTTTTTGTTTCAGTTAAAGATAGTATCTGTGTGAAAGATGTTAATAGTACTGGTGGAAGCAGAATACTTGAAGGGTACAAACCTCCTTTCAATGCTACTGCTGTGCAGAACTGTGTTGATGAAGGAGCTATCATAATTGGTAAAACGAGCCAGGATGAATTTGGTTTTGGTGCTTTTAGTGTTAATGTTGGTGTTGAATATAAGATTCCTAAAAATCCTATTGATAAGACACGAGCAACTGGAGGCAGTAGTGGTGGTGCTGCGTGCATTACTGCCCTAGCTGATTTTCCCCATATAAGTCTTGGAGAATCAACTGGTGGGAGTATTGTTAATCCTGGAAGTTTCTGTGGAGTCCTTGCTTTGTGCCCTACATATGGAAGAGTTAGTAGGTATGGATTAATTGATTATGGCAATAGTCTTGATAAAGTTGGTCCTATTGGAAAAACTGCTGAAGATGTTGCGATTGGTATGGAAACTATTGCTAGTTACGATAAGAAAGACAGTACTAGTATTGATAAAGAGATTCCAAATTATCTTGAAAAATTAAATTCAAATATTAATGGGATGAAAATTGGTCTTATAAAAGAGAGTCTTGATTCTGGAACTGATAAAAACGTGAAAGATGTTTTTAATAAGCAGATTGAATTTTTGAAAAGCAAAGGAGCAGTTGTTGAAGAAGTTAGTTTAAAAAAAGCTATTGATTATGGTATCGCTGCATATTATGTTATTGGTACTAGTGAAGCATCAACTAACCTTGCTAAATATTGCGGTATGCGTTATGGTAAAGAGGATGAGCTTAAAGGTACATTCAATGAATATTTTACTAATGTTAGAAGCAAATATCTTGGTGATGAAGCGAAACGAAGGATTATGCTTGGTACGTTTACAAGAACTAGTGGTTATAGGGATGCTTATTACATCAAGGCTATGAAGATAAGGACCTTAATAATTGATGAATACAAAAAAGCTTTTGAAAAATTTGATGTTTTAATCAGTCCTACAACTCCTATGATTGCACCAAGGTTTGATGAGATTGAAAAGATGACTCCTTTACAGCATTACATGGCCGATGTCCTTACTGTTGGACCTAATTTAGCAGGGCTTCCACATATTAATATTCCTATTGAAACTGAAACTATGCCTGTTGGTTTCATGGTTACAGGAAACCATTTTGATTAACAGAAACTTCTTGATTTAGCGAAGGTGTTTGAAAACACAAAGAGTCAAAATAACTCTAGTGTGTCAAATTCTGGAGGAATTTGAACATGAATGAACAAAAAACAATGAATGATTTCAATGATCTGTTAAAAGCACAAAGAAACAATAACAAATATAGTGATTGGTTCAAGACTCAACAGATAATCGAACACCATAAAGAGCTTCTTGATGAAGTTGAAGAAGTGGTTGCTGCTATCAATAATAATGATATGGATAATCTAGAAGAAGAGTTAGGTGATGCTCTTTGGGATATGATTGGTTTGATTGCGATAGCGGAGCGAGAGCATGGATTAAAATTTGAAAATGTTGTTGATAGAGTTGTTGATAAGTTTAAGGAAAGAAAACCTCATCTTTTTGAAGAAAAACTGGTTAGTATTGACGAAGAAAGAGAAGTTTGGAATAAAGCCAAAGCAATGCAAAAAGAAAGAGCGAAGGTGATCCGTAATGAATGATTATAAATTTACCAGTGATGTAGTGATCGGACTTGAGATCCATATGGAGATTGATACAAAGACCAAGCTTTTTTGTGCTTGCAGTACAAAAGCTAAAGAACCAAATACTAGTACTTGTGAGATCTGTCTTGGTTTTCCAGGGAGTAAACCTGTATTGAACAAAAAAGTTATTGATTATGCTATTAGAATGGGTCTTGCAACTAAAAGCAATATTGCTAAAGAATTGGTTTTCTCAAGAAAAAATTATTTCTATCCTGATATGAGCAAGAATTATCAGATAACTCAATATGAGCTTCCTATTTGTGAAAAAGGAAAGATTGAGTTATCAAGTGGAAAAGTTGTTAATCTTACAAGGATCCATATTGAAGAGGATCCTGCAAGTCTTGTGCACCCAAGTGGTATGAGCAGTAGTAGTTATGTTCTTGTTGATTATAATAGAAGTGGTAGGCCTCTTTTGGAAATGGTTACTGAGCCTGAGCTGAATAGTTCTGAAGAGGCTAGAGATTTCATGAAGCAACTTGTTAATATACTTCAATACTTGAAGATATTTGATATCAATGAAGGAATCATAAAAGCTGATGTTAATATTTCTGTGAAGGAAAGCGGTTATAAACGTGTTGAAATAAAGAATGTTTCTGGATTCAAAGAGATCGAAAGAGCTGTTGAGTATGAGATTGAAAGGCAAAAGGAAGCTGTGGAAAAAGGAGAAGATATTGTTCTTGAAACAAGGCTTTGGGATAGTGAAAAAGGAATCACTAAACATATGAGACTTAAAGAATCTGAAAGTGATTATGGATATATTCTTGATCCTGACTTGGTCATTACTGATATAACAAGTGATTGGGTTAAAGAAGTTGAAGAAAATCTTCCTGAACTACCTATTGAAAGGGCTAAAAGATATGTTAAAGAACTAAAAATAAATGGGGAGGATGCTAAAGTACTTACTCTAGATTATGAGTTGAGTGAATTTTTTGATGCGGTTGCTAAAAAAGTCAATCCTATTACTGCTGCTAAATGGGTTAGAAGAGAACTCCCTAGAGTGTTGAATTATAATAATTTAGAATTTCATGATATCAAATTTACAAGCGATCATTTTTCTGATATTTTAGAATTGCTTGAAGCAAAGAAGATCACAGATAATGTTGCAAAGAAGATTCTTGAAAGGCTTTGTGAGAAAGGTGATTTTGATGTTAAGGATTATGTTAAGAGTGAAGGGCTTGAAGCTGTTGCTGATAGTGGTGCTCTTGAAGGTATAATAAAGCAAGTGATTGATGCCAATCCTAAAGCTATTGAGGAATATAAAGGTGGAAAAGAGCAAAGCCTTAATTTCCTTGTTGGTCAGGTTATGAGACAAACTAGAGGAGCTGCTAGTGCTCCTGAAGTTATTGAACTCATAAAGAAATTAGTTAACTAAATCAGAAAATTTATATTATCTATTTTTATAATTGCTTTTATGGATTTTGAATATTATGATAAATATATTAATAAAAATACTATTGGAAGATATGATGTTACACCAATATTTGAAAATTATGAAGTTTTTTCTAATCTATTAAATGATCTTATTAAACCCTTTAAAGATAGAGATATAGAATTTAATAAAATTGTTGGGTTGGATGCGTTAGGTTTTATTATTGGTGGTGCATTAGCTCAAAAAGAAAAAGTTGGATTTGTTCCTATAAGAAAAGGAGGTAAATTGCCAGGAGTTAAAGATTCAATCATTGCTGATTCTTTTATTGATTATAGTAATGATTCTAAAAGTTTTGAAATAAATAAATCATCAATAAAAGAAGGTGATAAAATTATTATTGTTGATGAATGGATTGAAACTGGAACTCAAGTTAAATCCGCTATTAAACTTATTGAAAAGTTAAAAGGAGAAATTGTAGGAATTACAACTCTTAATGCAGATAAAAACAAAAATATAGAAGAATTAAATAAAAAATATCTAATTTTTTCTATTAATTGATTTAACTATATATGCTCCCTGAACTAAGTCCACTGCTTAAGCTTCTTGCCATCATATATTTCTTGCTTTTTGCAATTGATGCTGCTGTCACCATCCCTACAAGAATTCCGGATTTATCTATTACTGGAAGTCTTCTTACTCCTTTTTCTTCCATGAGCCTTGATGCTTCAAGCACAGGCATTTCTTCATCTGCTGTATAAAGAAGTGGAGTCATCACGTCTTTTATCTTTAGACTATCACATTTCCTTCTGGATACTAGCAATCTTAGCCCGTCTCTTTCTGTAAATATCCCCACAGGTTTTTCTTTTCTCATGACTACAACCGAACCTCTATCATATGTTACCATTATGTCTATTGCTTTGCATAGCTCAAGGTTCTCGTCGCATGTCAATAGTTTATGCATTATTTCAGAAACTTTCATTTTCAACCACCCCAAAAGATTATAATATAAATATTGTATGAAAAATATATATCCTTATGGCATATACCTACTATACCTATTATATTTTATATAAAAAATTAGAAGAAGATTATAAAAGATTATTTTAGATAAAGGTATGAAGACCTTTATTTTTTTGGATTATGTTTCCCATTTCAAGCTCTCTATCAAATGTTATCCATAATGCTTTTTTTATCTCATCCATATCATTTGCATGATAATATATCGCTTGTAATGAATCTAAGAACCTTTTATTTGGTAATTGTAATGAATCGAAATGTCTTCTATAAGTCATATCTATCTTTTCAAGAACCCAATTGCAATAATCGATGAAATCAGGAAATTTTTCTGTTTCATGTGCTCTTAAGAAAAAATTGCTTGTTAATTGAAAATACATATCTGTTGTTGATAGCATTTTTGCTTCGATAGATTTTGGTAAAGATTTGCCTATTTCACATTTATATGAATCTAATATATCAAGAACCCTATTTGTATCATCATAAGAAAATTCATTTTTTTCCATCACTTCTTTAGTCAATATCAAGGTGTTTGAATCAATATCTGATCCATTTATCACTCTTCCCACATCCATTAATCTTCCTGCTATTCCAGCATACATTCCGTTACCATCATGGTCTGCTGAGAGAGTGTAAGCATGTGAAGCAATGAATTTATTATATTCATTATTATATAGAAAGCTAGGACTATCAAGATTACTATTAAACAAAAGATCAATATCTTCTTTTATACCCATAAGAGTCTAGAAATTCTTTTTTATTTAAAAACTTGATTATTTTAATCACTATAAAGTAAACAATTTTTCATGTTAAATTAATTCATATTCTTCTTTCCATTCCATTCCTTGCTTTTCAAATCTTTTTTTTAGTTTCCTTTTAAAGATTGAATAAAAAGGTTTTAATTCTGGAAAATTTAATATTGCCTTATCTGCATACTGAACTGTGTGGTCAAGTCTTGCGTTCTTTTCTTCTGAATATAAGATGTGAGATATTGCTTCTAATTTATCCATTGCTTTTACAAATTTAGCTTCTCTTGTTTCATTCATCTGATATTCTTTCCACAAATCAAATAATTCATTCCCTAACTCATTTGACACTAATTTTGAAATATTTTTCATTGCGCTTTCTTCTTCAGTTTCTTTATCAATAACGCTTATTTTACCATCATAGACAAGAAGATTATCTGTATCTCCAACCAATAATTCTGGAAGATCATGAACCATAGCTATTTTAACAGCGTGAAGAATATCCATATCTAAATCTAATTCCTTCGCAGTTGAATAAGTCATCATTATTGTTTTCCAAGAATGTTCAGCAGTTGTTTCACTGAATTGAGGTTGAGTAGAAAAACGCTTAACATCTTTTAATTTTTCAATCACCCTGTAAAATTCAAATAATTTTTCAAGCTTTTCCATGTTTTTTTAGAACCATAAGTTATTTAAAAACTTGACCCCTCTTCTGTTTATATGAAAATAAATAAGTATATTGGCGTAAGGGATTTTTACCCAGAAGACATGGTTGTCGAAAATTATATTTTTGACGCTTGGAGAAAGGTAGCAAATAGCTTTGGCTATAAAGAGATAGATACTCCAATAATCGAACCATTAGAGCTTTTTACTGCTAAAAGCGGAGAAGAGATAACCAGCCAATTATATAATTTTACTGATAAAGGCGATAGAAAGATAACTCTTAGGCCTGAAACAACACCTAGCGTTGCTAGACTTGTCGTTCAAAAGCAAAAAGAACTAAAAAAACCCATGAAATGGTTTAGTGTCAGTCAGTGTTTTAGGTATGAAAGACCTCAAAAGGGGCGGCTTCGTGGTTTTGTGCAATTCAATGCTGATTGCCTTGGCGTTGAAACTCCTATTGCTGATGCTGAAAATATTGCTCTTGCTTCTAACATCCTTTTGGAATTAGGTCTTACAAAAGATGATTTTTTTATTAGGCTTAGTCAAAGAGAACTTATCAATAGCATATTTAAAAATATTAAGATCAAAAATATTCAACCAGTATTCAAATTGATTGATAAGAAAGCAAAGATCAGCGAGAAGGATTTTGTCCTAGGATTGAAAGATAATGGACTTAATGATTCGCAAATTGATAAGATAAATCTTTTATTCACTGTGAAATCTGTTGAAGATCTTGAAAAAAGTGGTTTAGACTATGATAAGGATGCTTTTGAGAATGTGAAACAGATATCTGATTACCTTACTGATTTTGGATTAAAAGATTTAATGGTTCTTGATTTGAGTGTTATTAGAGGATTTGACTATTATACGGGAATCGTTTTCGAGCTTTATGACCGAACTGGTGAATTTAGAGCTGTTGCTGGTGGTGGCAGGTATGATGACCTTGTTGGAGTCTTTAATGGAGAGCGTTGTCCAGGCATTGGTTTTGGTATGGGTGACGCAGTTTTAGCTTTACTGCTTGAAAAAAAAGGATTACTGAAAAAATTAGAGCTTTCTACTGATTACTTTATTGCTATAATGGGTGAGGAAAACAGCTCTTATGCTATTGAGGTTGCTAATAGTTTAAGGAAAAAAGGCAATAGTGTTGAAATTGAGGTTGCTAATCGTAATTTCAAGAAGCAGATGAATTATGCTAACAGCATCAACGCTAAAAACTTAATAGTTATTGGTGATGAAGAAACCAAAAATAAATCCTATAAAATCAAAGATCTAAAAACAGGTAAAGAGAAATAATTTTATCTTGTTGTAACTATAGGTTCATCTTTTACTATTATTGTATGCTCATGTTGGCTTACCATTCCACCTTTTTGTTCTGGAAGTGGAGGATAGCCTCTTATTATTCCAGCCTTTAGTAATTCATTTATTCCAAGTCTAGTTTTTCCCATTCCTAATTTTCTACTAATTTGCCTTGTTGTAAAAGGTAAACCTTTAAACTCTTTTACTAATTTCAACACTTCTCTTGCATACATGCTTCGAATAGGCTTGCTTGAAATCTCACTAAAAATATTAGAACTTTCAGTTTCATAAATAAGACCAACACCATTAGTTGCAAAAGGTTCAATCGCTATAACATCCCCTTCTTTCAAAGTTGTATTATCTCCATTATCATAATTTGGAATCGTTGGTTTAGTATGTATCACATACCTATCAAGCCCATGACCGCTAAGGTTTCTTATTGGTTGAAAACCTCGACTTTCAATCTCTTTACTAATTGCAGAACCAAGCTCTTTTAATTTAACTCCTGGTTTAACAAGATTTAATGCTGCATTGAGTGCTGCTTTGCTAGCATCTGACAAAAGTTTCATGTTCTCATCATCGCCAAGATAAACAGTTACTGCAGTATCTGCTATGTAACCATCAATTTCAACACCTAGATCAAGTTTGCACATATCTCCAGTTTCAAAGACTGTCTCTTCATCAGGGTCAGCACAATAATGTGCAGCTATCTGGTTTACGCTTATCTGTGGAGGAAACGCACAACCACCACCGAGTTCAATTATCTTATTTTCAATAGATTCAAGCACATCTTTTAGGTTTGCACCTACCTTAATCAAATCTTTACCATAATCTCTAGCTTGTTTTGCTATCGTACCAGCTTCTACATATTTTTGTTCGGTTTCCTTATCCATCTTTAATCAATTATCAACATGTGTTCTCTAAAAAAATTCATTGTTTTTGGATACTTATTAATCTTTTCAATTGTTTTTTTATATTTCTGTCTTAATTTTGTTGCTTCTTCATTTGTCAAACCGGATTCAACATCATATGTTATCTTTGGCTCCAAAACTGTTCTTTTCTTTTCATGTATCTTTTTTATTTCAAAAAGGTCTGGTCGATCATAGATTACTGTTCCTTTTTGAAGCCCGAAAATACTTGTTGAAACCAGATCTATATATTCATTATTTTCTTGAAGGAATTTGATAGTTTCAATGAATTCTTCCTTTGTTTCAGTTGGGAAACCAAACATTGTATAGATGACATTCTTTATCCCAGCAATATGTGAATCTTTTAGTATCTGGCTTATCTCAATCTTGTTTGTTCCTTTTCTCATCAATTTTAATACCCTATCATTTCCTGATTCTACACCCCAAATTATCATCTTCAATCCTGAATCGCTTAATGTTTGCAATGTCTCTTTACTAAACTTTGTTGGTCTTAATTGACATGTCCAAATAACTTTTTTTTGTTTCATGATTTCTGCTATCTGCAAAAGCCTTTTTTCGTGTATCATATCATCAATAAAAAACCAATATTTTGAATTATTTTTTGTAATTGTTTTTTCAATAAATTCTAAAGGAAATTCATAATAGCAAGTATGCTGATGATGTGTACAAAATGCGCATTGCTTATAATAACATGTTGTGCATGTCTTTATAGGTAATACTTTATTTTTTTCTTTTATGAAATAATCTTGAAATGATGAAAAATCTATATAATCATGAACTTTTGCTTTGTTTGGTTTAATACTTGAATTGATATGATTCAATAGTTCAAATTCATTGTTGCAAAATGTTGCTTTTTCTTTTAGCTTATCGTTTATTGCAGGTCCTCCTATAACACATTTGATTCCCTCTTTATTTAATTCTTCTATCAAAGCTTTTGTATAGAATACTTGACTTGAATAGACAACGCTAAATGCGACAAGATCTGGTTTTTTTGATCTGATGAGTTCTATTAATTCATCAAATGATTCAGGTTTTTCACCTTTCACTATCTTCTTGTTATTTTCAGAATATATTTTTGATGATTCTTTCATGAATTCGTTAGTTTTTTCTTCATAATCTTCCAATATGAAATCCCTATAATAATCATATTCTTTTGGAAATTTTAATTTATGAAATTCTAAATTCAGATCTAAAATATCAACATCAACACTATTTACTTTTAGAAAAGAATATATGTTTGCAATCGCATAAGGGGGCGTTGCTGGAGTACAAAATGGTGAATAAATAAGTAATACTTTCATCATTATAAGAAATTTTTAGCTATTTAAAAACATTGACTAAAAGCACCCATTAGATTTATATATTCTCTACATGTTACTAAAAAAATGGGAATTATAGATTTAGTTAAAGATTATACTTCTATATCAAACGAATTAGGAAAAAATATCGCACATAAATTTCTTATTGAAAGAATATATATGGGAAGTTGTGAAAGAAAACTTAAAATACCTTCACAAGTAGCTCATTTGAAATCTGGAGATCAATCGATGCCTCTTGATGAATTGAATGCTAAAAATGTAAATTTGTATAAGAAATTACCTAAAATAGTATATGAACCAAATCCTAATTGCTTAAATAATTATCAATAGATTATTGCTACAACTAATCTTCTTACTTGTTCAAATCTTATCTTTGTTGGGTCGGCTTTCTGGTTATTGTCTCCTTTTGTTATCATATACCAGCCTTCTTCATCATAATCAGTTTTTATAACTCTATGGATGATTGTGTCTTCACCATATTGAAAGCTTACAATATCTCCGACATTTATCTCATTAGGTGATTTTGGAACAATTTCTATAGCATTTGAATCTTCATCAAATACTGGATCCATACTGTTTGTATCTGTGAATCTTGCCCATTCAGGATTATCGATCAATATTACAACCCTATCATTATAGACTTTTATTCTTGATTCAGATATCCAATCTGCAGGGCTTGGTTTTTCTCTTGAATAATCTATTTCACTAGGTATCTCTTCATCTATACCAAGATCTACAACGTTTCCAGTTATATCTACAAAAGATATATCATCATTTTCGAAAAACACCTTTTCAGTTATTGCTCCAAAGCTAAATGAAACTAGAAAAAAGCTTGTTAATGCTAAAATTATACTGAATTTTCCCAAATCTAATTTTTTCATCACTAATTAGTAACAAATTATTATATTTAAAGGTTTTCTTTTGAAATTTGTTCAAAAAATTACTAAAAAAAGAGTAAAATAAGACTAAAACCTAAAAAAATAAAACCATAAAGATAAAAAAAATAAGAATCTTATAATCGAAATTTATCAACTAATTTTTTAAGATCAGCAGCATTTTGCGAAAGAGATTGAGCATTAGTTGAAACTTGTTGAACACTACCTGTTATTTCTTCAATGCTTGCACTAACCTCTTCAGTTGATGCAGCGCTTTCTTCAGCAACACTACTAACTTCATCAATAGATTTCTTCACCTTATCATTCAAAGATAATTGACCTTGAGTTGCAGCAGTTATCATTTCTATTTGAGAAGTTAATCCAGTTACTTTAGATCCTATTGTATTAAGAGAATTTAAAGCATCACTTATAACCTTATTACCTTCTTCAAGCTCAACAGTTCCTTTCTGCATACCTTCCACTGAATTTTGTACACTAGAAATTATTTCAGAAATCATTTCTTCAATCTGTTTAGTTGCTTTTTGTGATTCTTCAGCAAGTTTTCTGACCTCATCAGCTACAACCGCAAAACCTTTACCAGCCTCACCAGCTCGAGCCGCCTCAATCGCAGCGTTAAGTGCCAATAAATTAGTCTGTTCACTGATACTATTAATAACCTCAATAATCTTATTAATCTCTTGAGTCTTAGTGCCAAGTTCCTCTATTTTTGAAGCACTGCTCTTAAATGTTTCAGTAAGCACTTTCATCTTTTCAGATGCATCTTTTGCAGCTTCGCTTCCTTTTACTGCAAGTTCTTTTGTTTCTATAGCTTCCTTATTTGAATCGTTAGCAGTACTAGCAATGTTGTTTACAGAATTAGATAGTGTTTCGGTTGCTTGTTTTGAATCGCTAGCACTAACGCTTAATACTTGTCCACCTTTAGCTATCTCTTGTATTGTTGCACTAACCTGTTCTGAACTAGCATTTGCTTCTTGACTCATCGCGCTTAAATTTTCAGCACTTTGAGAAACTTTATTAGAATTATCAAGGATATTAGTTATCAATAATTTAAACTGTGAAACCATATAATTAAATGATGCAGAAAGCTCTTTTAGTTCACCACACTCCTTATTTTCACAATTGATAGACTCTAATGTTAAATCGCCTTCACTTACTCTTTTCATATCTGATTCAATTCTTTTTATTGGTTTAACAAGCCCTTTTACAACTTTCATAGCTATAAGAAAACCAAATATTGCACCGGCAATAAGTAAAATTATCAAGGCTAATGTTGATATACTCATTGCATTATTAACATGAGTATTTGCCATTTCTATTTCACTATCAAGATATTCTTGATATAATCCTATCTTACTATTTATAATACTTATAGCATCTTTCACATCCACTGAATATATTTCCATTGCATCATTTTTCTTTTGAGATTCAGCTTTAGCATAATTTATTATAACATCAAATGAATTGGTAAGATCTTTTGCATGATCTCTTGTTGTTGTATCGAAAAGATTCATTGCATCTTGTTTTATTATAGGGTCGATTATTTTTTCATTCACATCAGCCATATCTAATATTTCAGTAGCGCTTTCATGTATTAATGCATGTGATTCTTCAACTTCTAAAAATGCATCTCTTATCTCTTTAGGAAATTGATTAAAATAATCCGTTCCCTTAATTGAATAATACCATTTCCCATACTTGCATTGAGTAGGGTCAGTTATTCCCGCAAAGGTTTCATCATTATCTCTCCAAACGTTTTGTAGATCATCCATCCACATATAATGTGAAAGTTTTATATTAACAAAAAATGCTTCCAAGGATAGATCAATATCTGCATATAATTCTTTTATTTCACTCCCATGTAAATGTAAATCAGAATGAGGTTCTTCAAGTTCAAGAATTAAAGATTGAATATCACTTGGTAAATTATTAAATGAATCACTTTCTATATATTCATAATACCATTTCCCAAAATCGCATTTAGTTGGATCTAGTTCTTTATTAAACTCTTCATCCATTATCAATTGATTTGATAAAGATTCCATCCACACATAATGATCATTAAGTTTCTTTTCAAGAAAAACAGTATCATCATAAACTGCTTGAACATCATCTAATTCACCATGAATTATATTTATAGATATATAACCCACCAATCCTAAAAATAGTGAAATTCCAACAAATATTGCAGCAAACATATAAAGTCTTTTTTCTAGATTCAATTCTCCACCTCTTTTGGATAAATTTTAAGATTGATCATTAATAAATATTGCTATACTTATTTTTTTGATATCTCTTTCAATTGTTCTATAATCTTTTCACCAAGCAAGCTTCTAATGTTCAAAAGAATTATCAATCTTTCATCGATTATCCCAACACCTTCAATGTAATCAGCATGAACCTTGTTAGTGATCAAAGCAGGAGCAGGCTCAATCTTATCACTATTAATCCGAAGAACTTCACTTACCTCATCAACAAGCAAACCAACCTGATCTTCACCAACCTCAACAACTATTATTCGAGTCTTATCATCAACTTCTTTTTCT